>JAUHWE010000206.1 GCA_030424825.1 Verrucomicrobiia bacterium | reverse complement strand
AGGTGACGCTCACTCAGCCATTCTTCATGGCTACGACGGAAACAACCTGGAGCGAATGGGTACGCGTGCGAGATTGGGCCGTAGAAAATGGATACTTTGCATCACTTTCTCTCGCCGGTCAAAACGGGGACAATGGAGATACCAGTGGCCTTCACCCAGTAACGCAAGTTACCTGGTATGAAACCGTCCAGTGGTGCAATGCTCGTAGCGAACTCGAAGGCAAGACTCCCGTCTACTATTCCACCGATGAATTCAACAGTAGCAATATTTTCCGAAGCGGCACCACGAGCGCCAAGGTTTATGCCGACTGGAGCGCGAACGGCTATCGTCTCCCGACGGAGGCCGAATGGGAGTACGCCTGCCGGGCGGGTACGACAACACCGCTTTTTACGGGGATTATCGTTTCTCTCGAAAATGACCCCCTTGACCCCAACCTAGACAAAGCAGGATGGTATTCAGGAAATAGTGACTCGAATACCCACCCCGTAGGAGGCAAGCAAGCGAATGCTTGGGGTTTGTTCGACACTCACGGAAATGTGAGCGAGTACTGCTGGGATTTCTACTTTCCCGACTACGGGGGAGATGCGTCCGACCCCAAAGGCCCCGGCCCCGATTCGGGACGGACTTCCCGCATCACTCGGGGTGGCAACTACCAGGGTTTCGCGCAACACTGTCGCTCCGCCCACCGCGACGCTTTCACGGGACCCGCAGCCAGCTCAACGTACAACGGGTTCCGACTCGCTCTGAACGTAAGCGAATAGCAGCAATTTGCGAAAAGCCCAACTTTCTATTCAGTCACCAGAGCGTTAGGGACCGATTTTAAGATCTAGGTTCTTCGCCAGGAAGGCATAGATATCAGCGTACTCTTCGATAAGCATCGATGTCGGTTTCCCCGATCCATGACCCGCCCGCGTTTCAATGCGGATCAATACCGGAGCATCCCCCGCGTGAGCGTCCTGCAGTCGAGCCGCATACTTAAAGGAGTGCCCAGGGACGACACGATCATCCGTATCAGCAGTCGTTACCAAGATCGCTGGATATTCCGTGCCGTTTTTCAAATTGTGATACGGCGAATACCCGAGTAGGTATTCAAACATTTCTTTGGATTCCGACGACGATCCATAGTCATCCGTCCAGAAGCGCCCGGCTGTAAACTGATCGAAGCGCAGCATGTCCATCACTCCAACCGCCGGCAATGCCGCTCCAAATAGCTCGGGTCGCTGATTCACCACAGCCCCTACCAGCAACCCGCCATTGGAACCTCCCTGGATGGCGAGTTTTGCAGGACGGGAGTAGCCTTCCTCAATCAGGTACTCCGCCGCGCCAATGAAATCGTCGAACACGTTTTGCTTGTTAAGCTTCTGCCCCGCTTGATGCCATTCCTTCCCATACTCGCCACCTCCGCGAAGATTCGCAACCGCGTAGATGCCACCCATCTCCAGCCAAGCCGCCCGCGTAATACTAAACCTCGGAGCTAATGTAATATTGAACCCTCCGTATCCGTACAGCAAAGTCGCATTATTTCCGTCATGCTTTATACCCTTCTTGTAAGTGATAAAAAGGGGAATGCGCGTCCCATCCTTTGAGGGGAAGAACACTTGCTCACTCACATATTCCTCTGGGTCGAAATCGACGGAAGAACGATTAAGCAACTCAGTTTCCCCCGAAATGAAATCATAACGATAAATCGACGGAGGAACGGAGTAGGACTCAAAACGGAAGAAAGTCTCGGTATGCGAGGGTCTACCCTCAAATCCAGAAGCCGTCCCCACCCCCGGCAACTTAAGCTCGCCAATGGGCTCACCGGACTTTCGCAAGAGACGCACTTGAGTCCTCACGTCCTTCAGGTAGGTTGCCACCAATTGATTGTGAATTATGCTCACATCCTCGAGTGGCTCTTCCTGCTCGGGCACAATTTCCTTCCAATGCTCTCTTTCCGGATGATCCAGATCGATAGCGATAATGCGACCGCGTGGCGCGTTGAAATCAGTTTGGAAATAGAACTCCGTTCCTTCGTTGAAGAAATAGGAAAAATCGTTGGTAAACGTATCCACAATTTCGAGTGGCTCCGCCAATGGCTGATCAAGATCCTTAACCAAAACACGGTATTTATTGTCAGTCCCTACTGAAACCGTAATCACCAAATAACGGCCATCTTCTGTTACCCTAGCCCAATAGCTCCATTCTGGATGTTCTGGAAGGTAGTGAACCACAATGTCGTCCGACTGATCCGTTCCCAGTCGATGAAACATCACCTTCATATCCTTATTCAACGACTGAAATTGGCTATCCTTGTCCGGGTCCGGATATTTGGAATAAAAGAATCCGTCCGACGCGCCGTTCCACGAAATTCCCGTGAATTTCAGATAATCCATCGTATCTGCCAAATTCTCTCCCGTATCCAAATTTCTAACTTTCCACGTGCGCCAATCGGAGCCGGCATCCTGAATCCCGTAAGCAACATATCGACCATCTTCACTGAAAGAAAGTCCCGCCAACGCCACCGTTCCATCATCCGACCAGGTATTGGGATCGAAAACAACCTCCGATTCCCCATCTAGTGAATACTTTCGGTACAGAACATTCTGGTTCTGAAGCCCATCGTTTTTGAAGTAATAGTATACCCCCGCACGTTTAAACGGAGTTCCCAGCTTTTCGTAGTTCCAGATCTGAGTGAGCCGCGCTTCTATCGCATCCCGACCCGGAATCTGTTTCAGATACTCAAACGTGACTTCATTCTGAGCGTCGACCCATTCTTTAACGCGAGGCGACTCTCGAACATCTTCCTCCAACCAGCGGTAGGGATCTTCAACCGTAGTTCCAAAATAGATGTCCGTTTGATTCATACGCTCGCTCATTGGATAGTTCAATTCACCGAATGTATGCATTCCCCAGCAAAAAGGCAATGCACCTGCTAGCAATAATGATACACGATAGGGCTTTTTAGCTCGAAGGAACAATCCACCAAAAAACATGCTACCCACACAATCCCAGGTCCTCAGAACCTTCAATGAATAAAATCCAAAGCGTTCCTAAATACGACGGGTTCCCTGGAATCGCCTTTTCGATCCTTCTTTCACGCGATCCCCAATCGATGGCGCGCCTCGATACATTGATCGCTTCCCGGCTCGAATTTGCGGCAAACTTCTGGTCGGGTTTCGTAAATACGACAAAGCTTGTCTTCTTTTAGGAACGCACAGGCATCCAAAAAAGGCAACGGGTACATCCGATAAGCGACTCGATCGGTCCTAAGAAAATTCTCGACTCGAATCCCCTTCTCTTTGATCTGCGGCTCTAGCGCCGCATCTTCCTCGGTGGCAAATATCGGAAAGCAGCGGCAACACGCCCCGCAATCCATACAATCGTATTGCTTGTCCTGAGACGGCGATGAAGTAGAATCAGAAGCAGCCACTTCAAGTACCTCATCATCGACGGCCCACGTGTCAAGCGGTAGCGGGATCGGTTCCAATGCAGGATCGGTTTTACACCACGATATTTCGTCGCAACGGGATCACTCCACCCGCAAGAAAGAGAGAGCCGAAAATCAGCACTGTCCGACTAGCAACCACAATGCCACTAGAGTAGCCTGCCGTTTGAACCATCCAATCGGTTCCATAATCTCAATTCGCGGGACTTGTAGGTTGCTTTAAACCTCGTTTACAGGGGTTCCCTTCTCTTTTTCATTCGCCGCAACGATCAAATCCGAAGCAGTCGGCCTTGGTGGCATCGCGCTATTCCCGATTGATCCAGCATTGATTCTTTAGCAATGCCGTTTTATCGCATAGCTGCTGTGAACCCATGACACGAATACCCAAAGTATCGATCAACCCATTTTAGGGCCGCTTATGGGCACACCGAAGAGCTACTCTGAGCCGCCCAGAGCACGAGAATCGTCGGGTGCTGCTTCCGCGACTGCCCCCTCGATGGACATTGGCAAAGTGATTTGAGTCTCGACCACCAAGGAAGATTGCTTTTGGCGGATGCTTCGGACTTAATTCCATCAGAGCTAATTCACAGGTTGCTAAGATATCTAATTGGAGCTTTCCGAGAAACAGAGCCAATTGTTGCAATATCAATCGATCCATCTTGTCGGGTTTTTCGATCATTTAAAGCAACCACTAAACACGTTATCTAAAAATCATGAAGTCGCCATTGTTGTTTCGTATCCCCTTTTTCTTTATCTGTTTCAATCTGCTTGCAGAAGAAGCAGTGGTTCCTACTGGAACGATCAATTTGCTCGCAGATCCATCTTTCGAGGATTTCACATTCCACTTAAGTCCCAAACGCTCTCTCACTAGTACGCTTGAGGAAACCTGGTTGATGACCGAGGAAAACTTGTTGCACGTCCCAGGCACCGGCTGGGGATACCTCCGTACCAATACCAAATA
Source organism: Verrucomicrobiia bacterium (assembly GCA_030424825.1). Lineage (GTDB taxonomy): Bacteria > Verrucomicrobiota > Verrucomicrobiia > Opitutales > Opitutaceae > Pelagisphaera. The sequence goes on along the minus strand of JAUHWE010000206.1, from coordinate 3,212 downwards.
CCGGGACTACCACTTGGTTATGGAATATAAATGGGGGGAGCGCACGAGCGGATACCGCGCGGTTAAGGCGCGGGACAACGGATTGCTGGTGCATGCCTTCGGCAAAGATGGCGCCTATTCCGATTTCTGGATGAACTCCATAGAAGCACAGCTTATTGAAGGGGGTTCAGGTGACATATTGGTACTGGCCGACACCGATGCTGAAGGTGTGAAAGCGCCGACGCGCCTAACCGCAGAAGTGCGGGATTCCGTGGATGGCCACAACATCTGGACCGCGAATGGCGAAACGCGCACCTTTCCGGCGCCAGATAAACGGTCGGCACGTATTTACTGGCGAGACAGAGATCCCGATTGGAAAGATGTGACTGGCTTTCGCGGAGCAAAGGACGTTGAAAATCCTTTGGGCGAGTGGAATCGCTTCGAGGTGATTTGCGAGGGAGACCGGATCCGCATACTCCTGAACGGCGAAAAAGTGAATGAAGGCTGGAATGCCTATCCTTCCGAAGGTTTTATCTGTCTTCAAACTGAAGGAGCTGAGATCTGGATAAGGCGCTATGAACTCTGGCCTCTGGACCGTTTTACAGAAAAATGGATCCCATCAGAAAACTCGGAAAGAAAAAACCCGAACTAGGACTAACCCTTCTGACGCAAATTTCTTAGCCCTACTTCGTTAAATGTTGAATGGTAGGGCAACGACCTCCGGGCGTGCCGCACAAGAAGATCAAAAAGAACGCGGCACGCCCGGAGGGCGTTGCCCTACCTAAAAGCAATCGTTCGAAATCTAACAAAGTAGTCTTCGAGAGTGTCTAAAAATTCAAGTATCTGTAGGGGCGTCGCTTGCGGCGACCGCTCAAGTGACTAGAACACCTAACGATTCGGTCGCCGCAAGCGACGCCCCTACAAAAGAAATCTATATAATCCAACTTATGGGATGCGCTCTAAGCTGCTCAAAACAATTATCTAATCTTCTTGAATCGAGGTAGATGCTAATCCAGCAACTACAAATTCGATAACTGGAATTCCTCCGAAAAACGGAGCAGATCGGGTAGATGCACCGGTGACAATTGACGGGGTTTCAACGACGGTATCGCCAATAGTCCGGAATAGATTTTCCAAAGGCAACCGCAAACGCCTCCAAGAACCAACTACATCATCCGGAAGACCCAACCATTCACAATTCCCCAAATGTCATGCGACTCCGGAATCGGTTCCTATGTAGGAACGGTTTCACACCGCGATATTTCGCTGTAACGGGATCACCCTAACTCGTCGGAACTCCTGTAAGGAGCGACAACTGACACCTCGCAGTTTCCAATGATACCACACCTACTCATCACTTCCGTTTGACCTGCGTGTTTCCCCTCTCCACACTTTCCTCAATGAAACCTATCCCCAGCCTTCTCCTCCTTTTCTCCATAATCGTTCCGCTATTTGCCAACCCCATCGACATTGGTTCTCGGCGCGAGCTTTTCGTAGACGACTACTTGATACAGGAGCTTCAAGACGATATCGCCCTGCGCCTCAACCACCCCATCCCTCGCGAGATCGTCATTACTCACGACGCTCCCTGGGAGGGAACCGGGAGCGGCTACCACAGCATTTTCAAAGACGGGGACCGCTATCGAATGTACTACAAAGCCCTGCACGTCGACTTTTCGGAAGGGGAACTGAATGCCGCCGTCCACCCGCGCTTCACTTGCTACGCGGAAAGCGACGATGGCATCCACTGGCGAAAGCCCTCCCTCGGCCTCCATGCGTTCAACGGCTCCACCGAGAACAATATCACGATCTCCGACGAAACCTTCGGTGAGCTCAAGCCGGACGGAGCCCACCCGGCTATCTTCAAAGACTCCAACCCGCGGGCGCCCGTTTCCACCCGCTACAAGGCAATTCTCCGCTCTCACGAACCCAACGGGCTCGTGGTTCTCAAGTCAGCCGACGGGCTCGCCTGGTCGCCAATGTTCGATTCGCCTATCCTCCACGAAAAAGGCGCCTTCGATTCCCAGAACCTCGCTTTCTGGGATCCGATGATCCAACAGTACCGCGCCTACTGGCGAGCCTTTACCGGCGGCGACGCCAAGAATCCGGAATGGAACCCCAAAGGCAACCGCACCATTCGAACAGGGCTTTCGCAGGACCTCCAAAACTGGGAACAGATTCAGGACTTGAGCTTCGCGGACACGGTTCCTCAGCAATTGTACACCAATGGCGTCCATCCCTACCATCGCGCCCCGCATTTTAAAATCGGATTCCCCAAGCGCTACATCGAACGAGAAAATGGCGCATCCATGAAGTCACTACCCGATCCAGAAAATCGAGCCATCCGCTACGCCGCCCACCCTCGCTATGGACTTGCCCTCAGCGAGGCGCTCTTCATGTCCAGCCGAGATGGATACCATTTCAAGAGATGGAACGAAGCCTTCCTTCGCCCCGGACCCGAGCGCCCCGGGACCTGGCACTATGGCGCCCCCTCCCTCGCCTGGGGGCTCATCGAAACTCCCTCTGCCCTCCCTGGCGCCGCCAAGGAAATCTCCCTCTACGCCCTGGAGGACTACTGGCACGGCGATGGGAGCGCTCTGCGGCGCTACACGCTGCGCCTGGACGGATTCGTCTCTGCATCCGCAAAATGGGCGGGCGGGCGCTTGCTGACAAAGCCGCTTATCTTTTCCGGAGACCGCCTTGAACTGAATTTCGCCACATCCGCCTCTGGAAAGGTTCGCGTGGAAATTCAAGACCTGCAAGGCAAGGCGCTACCCGGCTTCTCTCTCGAGGACTGTCCCGCCCACTTTGGGGATTCCGTCGACAAAACGATCGTCTGGAGAAATCGCCCCGGTCTGTCGAAACTCGCCGGCAAACCCGTTCAGATCCTCTTTGAGCTCAAGGACGCCGATCTGTATTCCTTCCGCTTTCAGTAACCCAACCCAACCGCAATCTCAGGCAGCGGGCGCTCTCATTCCTTTGCCAAAGCCACGGCTGCACAAGCCGAGCGCTCACTTTACCGTCACTCCCTCTCAGAGAGTGTCCAATAAGTCGTATTCAAGCCCATATTCACATATCTATCATTAGATTTTTATATTGTAGGTCGTCTCGTTGAGGCGACTTTCAAATCATCGGCGGGTCAGCGACCCCGCCCTACAGTTCGATTCACGCGAAAAATTCTTTTATTAGACACTCTCTCAGGCACGACTCTTCGTTCGTCGCCAGCGCTTGAC
>JAUHWE010000205.1 GCA_030424825.1 Verrucomicrobiia bacterium | reverse complement strand
GGAGACGAGGGGTTCGCTGTTGGAGTCGGGGCGCGTTCTCTTTAGCATGGGAAGGATGAGCATCACGAGTGAAACGCCTAGAAAGGCCAACGAAATGGGGCGTGTTACAATGGGAAGCCATGAACCATTCGTCGCCATCAGCCCCGCAGAAAGATTGTCCTCCGCGATCGGACCTAAGACGAAGCCAATGACGAAGGGAGCCAGAGGTATCTTTTTCGATTCGAGAAAGAAACCCAATCCTCCAAAAGCGATCATAACCCATACGTCGAAGAGGCGGTTCGAGAGCGCGAAGGAACCGATCACGCAGAACACCAATATGACAGGCAGTAGATAAGCGCTCGGAATCCTAGAAATCCTAGCAAGCCAGCGCATGGAAAAACCCATGATCATGGCCATTGCGATATTGGCCAAAAACATCGCCCCCATAATAGTGTAGACCATCTCCGGATGCTCTCCAAAAAGGCGCGGCCCCGGTTGCAGTCCATGAACGACAAGCGCCCCTAGAAGGACCGCTTCCACCACAGAACCGGGAAGGCCCATTGCCACTAGAGGAATAAGCGCTCCCCCGATCGTCGCATTGTTAGCCGCTTCAGCGGATACGATCCCTTCGTCGTGACCCGTGCCAAACTTCTCCGGTGTCTTGGACGAATTCTTAGCAACCGTATACGCCGCGACCGAACCGATGTTCGCCCCAATGCCCGGAAGAAGCCCTATCCACGTTCCAATGACAGAGGAACGAATCATATTGATAAACTGTTTTCGGAAGTCCGCCCATTTCAAGGAAAGCCCCTTGGTTTGAATCTCCTTTATTTCGGTATTCTTTTTTAGGTCGATAACGTCACGGAAAATCTGGTTGATCGCGAACAGCCCAATCAAGACCGGAAGTAGCTTGAAGCCGTCATTCAAAGCGGTGATGCCAAACGTAAGCCGGGACTGTCCCGTCGCCGCCGCGATGCCCGGCATGGAAAGCAGTATGCCGAGAAATCCAGACAAAAGGGACTTCGATAGCGACTTACCCCCAATGCTAGCAATCAGGACCAAGGCCATCAGAACCAGCGTAAAATACTCGAAGGGGCCGAACTTCGTAGAAAGGGTCGCGATGGGCTTGGCGAGAAGGATCAAGAACCCCCACGAAATCAGTCCCCCAACAAAGGATGCCATCACTGCCAGACCGAGCGCCTTTTCAGGCTGCCCTTTTTGAGCCATCGGATAGCCATCGAAGGTTGTCACGATCGATGCGGGCGTTCCGGGCATACGAAGCAGCGTCGCAGTGACCATTCCTCCACTAACCGCCCCGACATAGATGCTGATCAGTAAAGTGAGGGCGTACTGGGGGTTTGCTCCATAGGTAAGTGGCAATACGAGAGCAATCAGCATGGTTCCCGTCAAACCGGGTATTGCTCCCACAAATACGCCTAGGGAAGTACCGAGGAGTATCAGAAAAAGGCCAGTGGGTGTAAAGAGCAGCTGAATGGCTTCTTGCATAGATTGGGTTTGAGGGTCGCCTCCGAATTGCGCATCGAAGGAGGCCATTGTCAAGAATTCGGGTTCGTTCCCAACACTTGAACTCAAGAAGTGGCCTGACTCTCTCCTCAAACCCAGCTCTAAAAGCTATACTGGTAGGGCAACGCCCTCCGGGCATGCCGTACAGGGGGATCATAAAAACGCGGCACGTCCGGAGGGCGTTGCCCTACCTTTCAACATTTAACAAAGTAGAGTGAGAGAGTGTTCAATAAGTCGGATCATACGGATTTCTAATATTGGGGGGTTGCCTGCGGCGAACGCATCGTTAGATGCACTAGCCACTTGAGCATTCGCCGCAAGCGACGCCCCTACAAATTATTTGATTATTGGAGAGCGTCTAAGAGACTGTCCAAAAAGTCTCAATCGAACCACCATATGGGCAGATATTCTCCTGACTATTATATTGTAGGTCGTCTCGCCGAGGCGACATTCATCCCAATTGGCGGGTCAACCACCGACAGGTCGGGGTCTCCGACGACCCCGCCCTACACTTTCGATCAATGAGTGAAATCGACTTATGGGACACTCTCTTAGACGCTCTCCAATATTTTATTGATGCAACCGCTGCTAAGTAGAATAGTGGACCTTCACTTTCATCAATCGCTATGCAATACCTAAAAACAATCGCCTCGATCGCACTCCTTTCCCTTCTTGGTTGTAGTGGACCAAACGATACCTCTTCTAGCGCAAAGAAAACCAAACTCTGCTTCATCACCAACGTGTCGGCAGACTTTTGGGCCTACGCCGAGGCGGGAGCCAGGCAGGCCGAGCGGGAATTTCAGGATATCGAAGTTTTCTTCCGGGCCGGAGATGGAACCACTACGAAACAAAAGCAAATTGTGGACGATCTTCTCGTCAGTGGAGTCAAAGGGATAGCCATCAGCCCAACGAGCGCGAAGAACCAAGTGCGTATGATTAACGAATGGGCGGACGATGCACGCGTAATTTGCGTCGACAGCGACTCACCGGAAAGCAATCGAATCTGCTACCTCGGGACAGATAACATCGAAGCCGGTCGAAAATGCGGAAGACTCGTCAAGGAGGCCCTCCCCAATGGGGGCAAGATTATGGTATTCGTCGGCATCAAAGACCAGCAAAACGCCATTGAACGATTTCAAGGGCTCAAGGAAGCGCTCGTTGGAAGCGGAGTCGAGGTAATCGATCTTCGAACCGATGGAGGCGATGCTTCGAAAGCTCGGGCCAACGCGGAAGACACTCTAACCGCTCATCCCGACATTGCGGGCCTGGTCGGTTTGTGGAGTTACAATGCTCCCGCTTGTCTCGAAGCCGTTCGAGCCGCAGATTTGCTCGGGAAAGTAAAGATTGTCGCCTTTGATGAAGCGCCCAAAACCCTTGAAGCGATTGATGCGGGAGAAATATACGGAACCGTCGCTCAAAACCCCTATAAATTTGGATACGATTCCATGGCGTTGCTGCGCGAACTGGTAATAGAAAAGAAAACGGCCAGCAAAGCCGGAGTTCCCGGCAACAAAATCATCTACGTCGATACTCAAGTTCTCCGCAAAGGCGAGGGTCTAAAGTACAAAGCCCAATGCGACGCCTGGAAAGCGTCTATCGCCAACTAGACCAAATTCCAATTGGTCAGTCGATTGTCTATGATTGCAGGTAGGGCTCGGCGAGCTGCGGAGGTCAATCCAATAGGTGGGGCGGAGTCGAACCAGGCTACGCCCGACACGCACTCTCGCCTCCCCTCAATGTCAAAGAGTCTGCACAAAAGCACACGCCGTAGGGCTAGCGCTCGCGCTACGCCGCGTTAGTCCCATCGAAACTCTTCTTATGCGGCATAGCGCGAGCGCTAGCCCTACGCAGCCGCGACCGACCAAATCGACTTCGGTCGTGAGCTCTGCCAGAACGGATAAGCGCCCCAACCGTTGACGCTGGCTTAAAACTCGCCAACTGTGATGCTAACTTCTCTTCATTCCTACTTCTAAATTCATAATTCAGCTCGTGCCCCCTCTCCTCCAATTATCCCAAATTTCGAAGTCCTTCGGAGTCGTCCAGGCGCTTTCGAAAGTTGATTTTGAAATATGGGCAGGTGAAATCGTCGGCCTGATTGGAGAGAACGGAGCCGGCAAATCGACCCTCATGAAAATTCTCGGCGGCGTTCACCCGCCGCTTACTGGCCAAATAAATTTCGAGGGTGCACCTGTAACCATCCGAGGGGCCAAAGCGGCAGAGCAGCTCGGTATCAGTTTCGTTCATCAAGAACTCAACTTGCTCGACAACATCGATATCGCAGGGAACATTTTCCTAGCTCGCGAGCCAAGGCGTTTCGGCTGTATAGACCAGAGGGCGCTGCACAAAATGGCCCTGCCCATTCTCGAAGCGCTTGGACTGCATTTGGATCCGAGAACTTCCGTCTCCCAACTGACCAACGGCCAGCAACAGCTGGTGGAAATTGCCAAGGCATTGTCGATGAATGCCAAACTTCTGATTCTAGACGAGCCCACTTCAAGCCTCTCTATCCAAGAAGCCGATACACTCTTAAAGTTGATAAAGAAACTAAAGGGTCAAGGTATGGCGATCATTTTCATTTCGCATCGATTGTCGGAGATCGAGGAAATCGCCGATCGAGTGGTTGGCCTTCGCGACGGAGAAAACGCGGGCGAACTGGGAACGGGAAAAATCAGTCGGGATCGGATGATCTCTATGATGATTGGCCGGGACTTGAGCGAAGTGTATCCAAAAAGCAATCCTATTGATACCAAAACCGTTTTTTCAGTTGAGAACTTCAGCACCCAAAGATGGCCCCAAGGCAAGGCCAGCTTCTCGGTCAGAGCCGGTGAGATTCTGGGCATGGCAGGTCTTGTCGGGGCCGGTCGATCTGAACTTGCCCAAGCCCTGTTTGGCGTCGACTCATCGCCTTCCGGGACGATTTCCGTAAACGGGCGGCCCCTTCCCCGAGGAAGCGTAAAAGAAGCGATCGCTCATGGTGTCTTCCTTGCCCCTGAGGATCGCAAGGCCAGCGGATTGATACTGGAGATGACTATCCGGGAAAACATGACCCTAAATTCGCTCAGTCAGTTTAGCCGGCACTCTCGCATTGATTTCAAATCCGAACGGGTTCGAACGGATGAATGGCTAAAGGAGTTCGGCGTAAAGGCTCCGAGCACCGAACTACCCGTGTCTAGTCTTAGCGGAGGAAATCAGCAAAAGGTCGTCCTTTCCAAATGGATGACTCTCGCCCCTCAGGTAATGATTTTTGACGAGCCCACACGCGGGATTGACATGGGGGCCAGACAAGAGATTTATCAGGCGATCGTCCGTCTCGCTGAAACGGGATGTGCCATTCTGATGATCTCCAGCGATATGGAAGAACTCCTAGGCATGAGTCATCGAATTGCCGTCATGCACGAAGGGACTTTGTCAGGTATCCTCAATCGGGATGAATTTTCAGAGAAAGCCATCATGACCCTAGCCGTCCAGCAGAGCGGCGCAACGAGCGCTTCATAAAACGAGATGAACACACCCTTATCCCGCTTTTTCAATCAGTACCGTAAAGAAGGCTGTCTCGCCGTAGTGCTTCTCTTTGTCGCATTCTGGACAATCTTCTTTTCCCGCAATACCGAAGCGAATGGTTTCCTTCAATCCTTGATCGAATCGCGATTCCTCTCGCTCAGAAATTTGGAGAACCTCTCTCGCCAGGTAGGCATGTACGGAATCTTCAGTCTTGGAATGGGGCTGGTGATCATCTCCGGCGGGATCGATCTTTCAGTGGGATCGCTGATGGCTCTCTTCGGGACGGTCTTTTTCTTCTTCCTCACAGGATCGCATGCCTGGATACCCGGCATGCCTTGGGCTCCCGCGATTCTAGTACTCATTCTTTTTTCGGTAATGGTCGGATCCTTACATGGCTGGCTTATCGCAAAAATCCGAATGCCTGCCTTCGTCGTTACTCTGTGCGGACTACTCGGATATCGAGGTCTGGCTCAGACCATGACGCACGACACAGCCATTGGCTACTACGACGCTAAATTCAATGTCGAGGGGCTCGAACGACTCTTGACGGGCGAGATTTTTGGAATACCTGCGGCCTTTATCACCTTTATCGCAATTTGCCTAATCGTCTACTACCTTCTCCATCTCTCGGTATTCGGACGTTACCTACTCGCACTAGGACGCAATGAACAAGCGGCTCGCTACTCGGGAATCAATACCGTTCTCATCATGGCCTTTGCCTACATCATTTGCAGTGTGCTGGCTGCGGTTTCCGCTCTCTTCTTCGCTCTTTACACCGCCGATGTAGTTCCTTCGATTCACGGAAACTTCTTCGAACTCTATGCGATCGCTGGAGCGGTCCTTGGCGGCTGTAGTCTGCGCGGCGGTGAAGGAACCGTTATTGGTATTGTTCTCGGAACTACTGTGCTGCTTGTCCTTCAAAACATGGTTAACCTCCTCGGGTACGATAGCTCCTTCAGCAAAGTTATCACCGCCCTCGTCATTCTCGGTGGCGTACTCGTTGACCGTTTTGATATTTGGAGACTCCTTTCCCGGCCAAAATAGGATGCGTATCCAAAATAAAGGTAACAATCGACGTGACCTCACTCGAAGGGCTAGTGCTTGCGCTACGCCGCATTGGCTAAATTTTGCAATTCATACGCGGCATGGCGCAAATGCCAGCCCTACGATGGGAAGTGTAGGAGCGGCTTTATACCGCGATTCCAACACAAATTCATTCCATTAAACTTCCGTTATCCGATCAACTAATCCATAAAAATCAGAGATCGACGGTCCTGTGATCCGCGAATCAACCAACGCGGGCCGTCGACCCGATCACAAATTCAACACCCCCATGAAAATTCCAACCAAATCCCTCACCCTCCTCCTTGCTTCCTGCCTCTCCCTTCTTAATTTGACTGCCGCGTCCCCTCCTAACGTAGTGGTCATCTTCGCCGACGATCTTGGCTACGGCGACACCGGTTGCTACGGGGCGACCATGGTTCGGACGCCCCATATTGACCAGCTCGCTGCCGAAGGGCGGCGCTTCACTGATGCCCATTCCGCTTCAGCGGTATGCACGCCTTCACGCTACAATCTAATTACCGGTGAATACGCTTTTCGAGGGGACCATTGGGCGCCGGTATTCCTGAAGGTCGGCCTACTCATCGACCCGAATCAGACGACCGTGGCCGATGTGATGAAACGCGCGGGCTACCAGACGTCCATCATCGGCAAGTGGCACCTTGGATTCGGCGAAGATACTCCCAACTGGAACGGCGACCTCAAGCCCGGGCCCCTCGAACTGGGATTCGACTACTACTTCGGCGTGCCGGTTGTGAACAGCCACCCGCCATTCGTGTACGTAGAGAACCATCGCGTGGTCGGACTGGTTCCGGAAGATCCGTTCGTCTACGGGAAGCGGGCGAATACGGAAGTCTTTCCCGAAAAGCGGAAACTCGACGACATCGGAGGCGCCGAAGCGGCCCACGCCCTCTACAAAGACCGGGAGGTCGGGACGAAACTTACCGAGAAGTCGATCGAATGGATTCGAGACAACAAGGACGATCCGTTCTTTCTCATTCTTTCCACCACCAATATTCATCATCCGTTCACTCCCGCTCCGCGCTTTCAAGGAACCAGCGAAGCCGGACGCTATGGCGATTTCATCCACGAACTCGACTGGATGGTGGGCGAGATAATGGATACGCTAAAACAGGAAGGGATCGACGACAACACCCTGGTTATTTTTACGAGCGACAACGGCGGCATGTTCAATGTCGGCGGACAGGATGCCTGGAAAGCGGGCCATCGTCTGAACGGAGATCTGCTCGGCTTCAAATTCGGGGCGTGGGAAGGCGGACATCGTGTTCCGTTCATCGCCCGCTGGCCCGGAAAAATTCCCGCTGGCACGGTTTCCGACCAGTTAATCAGCAATGTGGATCTGCTGGCGACAATGGCGGCATTGGTCGATCAACCGTTAAGCGACTCCGAAGGACCGGATAGCTACAACGTCCTCCCCGCACTCACCGGATCGCCCGAATCCCCCGTTCGCGACCACCTCGTTCTGAGCGCCTTGAGAAGGACCCACCTCACTCTGAGAAAGGACAAATGGGTT
>JAUHWE010000204.1 GCA_030424825.1 Verrucomicrobiia bacterium | reverse complement strand
CATGTCGGCCGACAGGATGATTTCCACCTTCGCTTGCTTGACCGCAAGCTTGAGTGTTTTGGCCGCACTCCCTTCTGGGACATTGAAATACTGCCGTTTCGACTCCCCTTCCGAAGAACGCAACGAACCCTTGATTGAGGACGCGATCGACACGAAGACACTCAGCCGCAGAAACCGCCGCCGGCCAATGTTTACCTTCGCAAAATGCTTCATTCCAAGTCATCCGAGAGACCCTCTCAGTGATTAAGTCGTTCTGGCGAAGAAAACCTTACTAAAGGAAATTTGAAAAAGTTTCGACTGGGTCAATCAGGTAGGGTGATGACAGGTCCGCAACCCATCCTACAAAAATACTAATGTAAGTCGTCTCGTCGAGGCGACAACCCTCACATCGACAGGTCAGCGACCTGTCCTACAATCATAATGTAGGTCGTCTCGTCGAGGCGACTATCCTTCTCCAATGCCGCTCCAGCCACCGACTTGTCGGTGGCTGAGACGACAAATCTACATGCCAAAAATGCTCAATCGGAGCTGTGGTGCGACAGCTAGATTGAAGCGATTACCTAGTGTGCCTGTTCCCCCGTGCATCCCCCAAACACCCTATTCCCGAACAAGGGAGTCATTTGCTATACTACTCAAGCAACCCGAACCCGTTTGACGAATGCCTTCAAATCCATTCGCTCCTATCTGGATTCGTTCCGCTATCAGGCAGTAGAGAATTTCAGTATGAAAATAACAACCTTACTCACTGTGGTTTCAGCCACTACCCTATTGATTTTCTCTGCCGCAGCAGAGAACCTTGTTTACGAAGGGAGTAAGGGGATTGGAAAGGGGAAGCATATCGTCTTCATTGCCAACGACCACGAATACCGCTCCGAGGAAACCTGCCCTGCCCTCGCGAAGATCCTAGCCAAACGACACGGTTTTCGGTGCACGGTGATTTTCGGGCTAGACGAAAACGGAAATATCAAAGGGGGCGGAGCTAACATGCCAGGGATGGAAGCCCTCAAAGACGCCGATCTTCTGTTTTTCTATACTCGCTTCATGAACTTGCCGGATGAGCAGGTCGATCTTTTGGTCAACTATTTCGAGCGAGGCGGTCCCGTCGTGGGAGTTCGCACCTCCACTCACGGCTTCAATGGACAGAAGGGCAAATGGGAGAAGCTCAATTTCAACTACACTGGTGAAGACTATTTTGGCGGCCTAGGCGAGCAGGTCTTCGGCAACACCTGGCACAAGGAACGGGGGCAGTCGCACTACGGATCAAACCACGTCATGGGATGCCGCATAACCCCAGATGCCACTGCAGCCGGTCATCCGATTTTGAAGGGCGTCGAGAGCATCCACGCCTACTCCGGAGCCTACAAGTCGCAACCTCCCGCAGACGCGACACCGCTCTTAAATGTACAGGTGCTCAACACGTTTCATGCGAGTGATGATCTGAATGTAGAGAAACCAATCGTGAACGCCGGCTGGAGCCGTGATTCGTATGTCGCTCCGTCGGGAGCGAAAAAGAACGCTCGGGTAGTCTACGCTTCCTATGGGGCATCGGAAGACTTGCTCAGCGAAGACGCTCGTCGATTTCTCGTCCACGCCTGTCTCTGGGCCGGTGGCTGGGAGAACCAGATAAAGCCCAACCTGAATGTTAACATCGTCGGAAAATTCACCCCCAGCGCCTACAACAACGGAGTCAGCCTAGCTGGAGTGAAGCCGCTCGACCTCGCTGGCTGGAATAGCCAGATAATGCCTACCGATACTGAAATTGGCGGTCTTTCCGATCCAGAGAAAGTCAAAAGACTGGGGCGGGTCATCAAGAATCGACCCAAGCTTCGTGCCCGTATCGCCGCCGAGCGCCCCGAGTTCTTTGCTAAAGGTGGACCACTCGAAGGCTATTGAAGGACGGCCTAGACTCGGAATCCTCTAATCTAACTACCGAAAGACTGATTTCGGGTCAGGCAACGACCTCCGGGCGTGGCGCATTTTTGTGCTCTTCATACGCGGCACGCCCGGAGGTCGTTGCCTGACCTTTTGCCGGGAGTCGTTTTTTTGTAGGGGCGTCGCTTGCGGCGACCGCATTGGCTCGAATTCTCATCTTAAGCGGTCGCCGCAAGCGACGTCCCTACACCCTAGATACTTCCCTAAAGACGCACGGGGGTTTCCAGTGGCTCTCCTGCGAAAAAACGCTCCAAGTTTCTCAGCACCAATTCGCCCATAGCTCTCCGCGTATCCACCGTTGCGCTACCAAGGTGCGGTGTTAGAATGACGTTTGGCATCTCCAACAGCACTTCCGGCACGTGGGGCTCGTTGGCGAACACGTCCGAAGCAAACGCCCCCAGCTTCCCCTCTCTCAAAGCCTCAACGAGAGCCTCCTCGTCCACGATCGATCCCCTTGCGATGTTGATAAGCGTTCCCTCTGGTCCCAAAGCCTCAATGATTTCGCGATTTACTAAATTTCTGGTCGCCGCCGTCGCCGGGCAAATCACGACCAAGTATTCCGAATCTCTAGCCATCTCTACTAGCTTCGAATAATAACGATAGGGAATACTCTTGTTTTCCTGCCGATTATGGTAAGCCACTTGGCAACCAAACACCTCAAGCTTTTTAGCGAGATCCTTTCCGATTCCTCCCAGTCCCAAAATTCCCACCTGCCGGCCACGGATGCTTTTCTGCAAGCCCATTTTCCCTTTCTTTATCCAATCCCCTCTTCGAACATATCGGTCCGCCTCTACGATTTCCCTGGAGACTCCAAGCAGAAGCGCTACTGCCAAATTCGCCACATCGTCATTCAAAACCCCTGGAGTGTTGGATACTTGAATACCATGTTGCTTCGCGTATTCCAGATCCACATTGTCCATGCCGGCTCCAAAGCAGACCGTATACGTATCGAAGAGCCGATCTGTCTCGGCCTTCATCATGTCTTTGATCCTTCCCATTAACAATACTTCGTGGTTTCTCATCGGATTTGAGTTTAAAGCGAGGGATTTGGCGGGGGTCAATGATATCAACGACCTCTCGTCAGGAACGGATTTCGATGGGCCCGAATCGAGCGATTCTTCCCCAGTCAAAACGCGCCCCTAATGGCGCCGAGAGGAAACAACCCTCTCCTGGGTAAACCATCAATCATTCAGGGAAGATCGAGGGCCCGCTGACTACCAGAAATAAGCTTGGTTTCGCTCGACCAATTCGGGATAGGCATCGTCAAGACAATCGTATTCGCGCTTCAATTCAAGCATCTGTACTTTGAGTTTCTTGATCAGCCCCTGCTGATCGGGTTGGTGATAAAGATTCTTCATTTCTCCTGGATCGCTTTGTAGATCGTATAGCTCCCAATCCGGATCAACCGCCGGGTAGTCGGTCATTCCCAATGGAAGCCCATGGAAATAGATCAACTTATGCGTACGGGTGCGAATTCCGTAGTGGGCAGTGACATTACGGCTGAGAAGGTGTTGCCAGTAGTGGTAGTAGATGCCTGTACGCCAATCCGCCGGTCGTTGCCTACGAAGCAGCGGCACGAAACTGGTTCCCTGCATGTCGGACGGCACCGTTTCGCCTGCCAGCTCGATCAAAGTCGGCGCAAAATCTATATTAACCACCAGGTCGTCGTTGACGGAACCTGCGGGAATCACATTCGGGTAGCGAACGATCAACGGCATCCGCATCGACTCCTCATAAATAAAGCGCTTACTGAAAAAGCCGTGCTCCCCCAGAAAATGACCTTGGTCCGCAGTGTAGACGACGATCGTATTTTCCGCTAGGCCCTCGTCCTCGAGAAATTTCATGAGCTTGCCCACGTTCTCGTCGAGAACCATGCCGCACTCCAGAAAAGCTCGAATATACTGCTCGTATATGTGGCGGCGCTGCTCATGCTCCGTGGCGTTTTCCAGTCGGGTATGAGGAAAGGTGCTTTGATTCATCATCTCTAATTTCAGAGTCGTTCGTTGGCTCGCCAGACCCCGGTCTTCATAGGTGTCGTAGAAATTCTCCGGCAATGGAATGTCCACATCCTCGAGAGCGGTATCATAAGGCGGGCGGGCATCCCAGGGATCGTGCGTAGACTTATATTGGCACATGACAAAAAACGGCTTTTCCGGATCTCGGTTTTTGATGTAATCAGTCGTCATCTCAGTGATGACGTCCGTCGACCAGCCCTCGTAGGTGACCAGCGCATCTTGTCCCTTTACCACAAATTCCGGATCTTGATAGCGACCTTGCTTCTGCAGGACTTTGTAATCGTCAAAACCGTACGGCTCTGATTTCAGATGCCATTTCCCAAACACAGCGGTTTGATAGCCCGCCTTGCCTAGCACCTGATTGGAAGTCGTCTGCGTTCCGTCAAACTCCTGACCGAGGATATAGACTCCGTTTTTGTGGCTGTACTTCCCTGTGAGAATCGTCGCCCGGCTGGGTGAGCAAATCGAGTTCGTGCAGAAGGCATTGGTAAACCGCATCCCTTCGCCAGCCAGTTTATCGATGTGAACCGTATTCGCCTGCTCCGCAAACAAACCGTCATAGCAGCTGATCGCTTGTGTCGTGTGGTCGTCCGAGAGGATAAACAGAATGTTCGGCCGCGATCCATTGGCTTTCAGACTGGCGACCGTGAGAGTAAACAGGAGGCCTATTCGAAAGGCTCGGAGTGAGAACACGTTTACCTGAATCATTCTCAGATGAAACGATAAAATGAGGTCATAGGCCAGACCTATGTTTACATCCAGATTGGCGTCTTACAACGGCGTGGAAAAAATTTCAGTCACGCATCAATGATCAAACTCACAATCCCAAAATCTCGAGAGCTACTTGATCGCCATTCTCATCCGCGAATCGACGCAAAATATCCCGGTGCTCGTCGAGTACATTCCGGAATTTCGCGTTTCGCGATAAGTTGAACATCTCATGAGGGTCATTGGTCATATCGATCAGAGATTCGCGGTGCAGTCCGATATCGTAAACTGAGTATTTGAAGTTTTCCGTTCGAATCATGCGCCCTCGACAAAAAGGTATTTCGGATCCCCCTGCCGGGACAGCTCCTTGTACCATGTGATTTGATACAACGATATAGTCTCTCCAATCTGGCAAATTAGGATTCTCGCAAACCGGCTTTACTGAAAGTCCCTTGAAAAACTCTGGAATAGGCAAGCCCGCATAGTCCAGAAATGTGGGAAAAACATCGATACCGGCATTGACTAGCTTCTGGGTCGTTCCCGGCGAGACCGTACCCGGCATGGATACGATAAAGGGAATTCGCGCAGCCTCGTCGTAAAAAACCGTTTTCTGAGCGAATTGATGGGCTCCGGTGCAATCACCGTGATCGGCCGTAAAGATGACCAAGGTGTTCTCGGCCAATCCCGATTCCTCCAAGGCCGTTAGCACCTTTCCGATCTCCTGGTCTGAACGCTCGATGAGCCGATAGTATCCCCAACGCATCTGCCGCCATTTATCAGGAGTAAAATGCACGATCGGGGTCATAGTAGTCACTTCATAACTACGGCGCATCAAAGCCATGCTATCAGTTTCATCGACAGGGGGAGCGATGTTTACCGGAGCCGGAGGACACTCTATGGAATCCGGAAACGACCCGATCGATCCTCCCGGAATCTTCTGACCGCGAACCATTTCGCAAATGTCGTGAGGTCCGGTGAAAGAGGTGACTAGCAGAAAGGGCTTATCCCGCTTCTGGTTGAGAAACTCGATCGCGGGTTCCGGAATCAAATGATCCGCGCCATTGTTCTTCAACACACCCATTTGGTCGAACCCATGACGCTCTTTGTCCGAGGTTTTGACGTTGATATGCCATTTGCCAAAGTAACCCGTATCGTATCCAGCATCCTTGAAATGCCTGCCCATCAAAACCATATGCCCGGGCAGCGGGTCATTGGCGTTGGACTGGAGACCCGTTTGATAGGGATAGTTGCCCGTAAAGATCGAGTTGCGGGCGGGAATGCAGAGCGGGTTCGGTGCATAGGCCCGATCGAAACGAACCCCGTTTGCGGCCAGCTTGTCCAGATTCGGAGTCTTGATATACTCGTCTCCCATCACCCCGCTCATGGCATCCGCAAAGTGCTGGTCGGTCATGATGAACAATAGGTTTGGGCGGGCCTTGCTCTTACTATCGGCGGCAAAACCAATCGGGCAAGGAAACGCGACTGCCGCAACAAGAACCCAGATGCACAACGCCGATTTGCTTCTTATTTTTTTCATGATCATCATTCAAGGGGTACGATAACCCCGATTAGGTTTTCGATTCAACGCAATACCTCAGCGAAAGGCGACAAACCTCGCTCTTTCATACATAATGTTTGCAGAGTCGCCGCGTGAGGCGACTCTGCAAACATTAACCCACCACTCATTGAGAGTGGTGGGTTGAAGTTTGAAATAACAGCCTGCTCCGATTCAATTAGAACTTAAAGGAATTCGTCAGGTAGATCGTCCGAGGATTCGGTATCCGAACAACCGCTACTTGTCCGTCAGGATTCGTTTTGACCGGGATATCATCATCGTCGCCAAACGCGTTGCGAATATTCAGCTGCACTTTCCAGTCAATTGAATCATTCCTGATCTTCCGATCATATCCAAACCACAAGTCACCTGAGAAAAGCGCATCATCAAAAAATGGATGCGAAACATCGGGCACCGGTACACCCGTCTCAGGCTCCAGGCCGTACAAGTAGCCCGTCGCTGCTTCATCTTCCCAGCGAGCCGCCCCACCGACAGAAAATCCTTTGAACGATCCTTCCGAGAAACGATAGCTGGCCACGCCCGTGAAACGCCATTCCCGAAGCTCATTGGAGACGGTGTTATCGAGTGACTTTGCGCCACGAATTGGAGCCACTCCATCGACCAGCCAAATCTCGTTGATTTGACGAACGATTACGGTCCCGTCGGGGCTTCGATTCATTTCACCCAAGCGCGTTGACTGTAGGTTCTGATTATACTCTTCCACTACGCTAGCCATGACACTCGCAGTGTTGTTCTGGATCGCCTCCTGCTGGCTGATGTTGGCCAAAAGACGCAAGTTGGGTGTCGGACTGGCAACCATTTCAAGTTCGAAGCCTTCCGAAACGCGGTTTTGAGTAGACCTGAGAACGGGAATATTGTCCCACTCCAATCGATCCCAAATTCCATCACCGTCGGTATCTTCCCTGCGGGGATTTACTAGGCTATGGAGCCTGTTTGGAATCGCTCCTTCCATCGTTGTATAAAACGTCTCGTAGTCCTGGATTGGGAATGCTGCCGGATCACCCGCAACGGTCTGCGTTTGCCACGAAAACGGCTGACCATCCAATTCAGCGCTCCGGTATCCATTTATCCGACCGATTGCTTCGCTCGCAACATTTACCCGCGGAAGCGCGTCTACATCGTTGAGGCTGGTCTCAAACCAATTCGCCTTGAGCGTGAATTTGCCTTCTCCGAAGCTTACCAAAAAGCCCTGCTCTTTAGTGGTCCCTGATGGCTGGCCAATCGATTCCC
Source organism: Verrucomicrobiia bacterium (assembly GCA_030424825.1). Lineage (GTDB taxonomy): Bacteria > Verrucomicrobiota > Verrucomicrobiia > Opitutales > Opitutaceae > Pelagisphaera. The sequence goes on along the minus strand of JAUHWE010000204.1, from coordinate 165 downwards.
CCAATGCGTTATTCCTGAGGCCCACAGGATTGAAGTTCTCCGATTCAGCATAGTGCACTTGGAAATCCATTCCAGCAGGAAGCTCTCCCAACAAGTCTTCTGGATAGCGTCCAACAATACTCCAGGTGAAGGTGTCCCCTGACTCCTCGAGACCAGGGATCCGAG
>JAUHWE010000203.1 GCA_030424825.1 Verrucomicrobiia bacterium | reverse complement strand
GGAGGTCGACGCCTTCTTCAATCAGCGCTTTTTCAACGACTTCGGAAACGTCGGGCGCCTGGTCCTTGAGGATGTGGGGACTTCTTTGGATTTGGGTGGTTTGGCAACCGACGCGATTTAGAAACTGGGTGAGTTCGCAGGCGACGACCCCGCCACCTAGGACGATGGCGGATTCTGGCAGTTCGCTGAGCTCTAGAACCTCATCACTGGTCCAGATGTCCGGGTGTTCGATTCCCGGTATGGATGGTTTTGATACATAGGAGCCGGTTGCGATGATAAAGTGTTTCCCCTTGAGTTGCGTGCCATCGTCGAGCTCGATCGTATCCTTCGAAATGAACTTGGCAAAATTCCGGTAGAGGTGGAACTTGTCGCTTTGCATCGACTCGACGCGGTAGTCGGTAAACTCCTTGATGATGGCGACCTTGCGCTCGTGCAGGGCTTTCATATCCACTTTCGCCTCCGGGATGGAGAGTCCGAAACGAGCGCCCTGCTGAGCGAGGTGGAGAACTTCGGCTGAGTAGATGAGCGTTTTCGAGGGCATGCAGCCCCTTAAAATGCAGAGTCCGCCCAGTTCTTCGGCACCGTCGACAATGGCGACATTATCGGAATATTGTCGCGCGACGCGGGCCGCATTGAATCCGCCGCTTCCGCCGCCGATTGCGATAAAATCGTGTTCTTTAATCATTTGTAATTCTCAAGGCTGAATCTCTTGATGGCTCAGGCTAACGCACTGAGCTACTTCTTTTTTAAACTGCGTGGATTGAATCGGAGACAGACTGGGCAATTTCTTCTCCAACGAGCAAAGTGGCGAGTTTAATGCCGCATTCGATCGCGGTGCCTGCCCCTTGCGAGGTGATGATGTGGTCCGACTGGACGATACGATCGTCGCTCGGAATCGGAAGTCCGGGCCGTACGGAAGAGTGACCGGTAGCGGGCCGTCCGTTGAGGATTCCTGCTTGTGCGAGAATTTGCGGCGCGGCGCAGATCGCGGCGACGAATTTTGATTGCCGATCGAACGACTGAATGAGCTCTGTAACGGCGGTGTGGTCGGATAGAGGAAGTACACCTGGACCACCGGGGAGGAAGATCATGTCAAATGGCTTGGCATCCACTTCTTTTAGCAATTGGTCCGCTTGAAAGCGGATTCCATTGCGGCCCTCGACGAGGTGGGTTTCCCCGATTGCGGCCATGATGGTTTTGACGCCCGCTCGTCGCAGGACGTCGACTGGGGCGAGGGCTTCGACTTCTTCAATGCCGTCAAATACGAGCACTAGAACGTGTTTGGGTTGGGTGGATTCGTCGGAGATCGTTTTCATAACCGTCTTTGTCTGGCTTAATGGCGAGCTTTTGAAATTCTGTCGGTCAACTAAGATGAGCAAGCAAACTTTAACAGAAGCGCGAAATCCATGAAGACGGTGTTGATATTGGGCTGTGGCTACGTAGGCCGAGTGGTCGGATTGTACGAGCGAGCTCAGGGGAATCGCGTTTTGGCAGTTACGCGGAATGGAGGAGCGGCGGATCAGCTTCGATCCGATGGTTGGGAAGTGTTTGTGGGAAATGTCCACGAAGCCGGCTGGCATGCGTTTGCGCAGAACGTCGACTGGGCGTTGAATTGTGTGAGCGCCGCTAAACCCAATCTAGAGGGGTACCGGCTTTCCTATATCGATGGAAACCGTTCGTTTACTGACTGGATGGGCCAAACCGGTTTCGCCGGGCAAGCGATTTACACCAGCAGTGTGTCGGTGTATCCAGATAGCGGAGGCAGTTGGGTGGAGGAGTCCGATGCTCAAGCCAGTTCGGAACGATCGGGAATTATTCTGGAATCGGAGCGGCAGTTTTCCGAGTCCATCAACGCGGCAGTGAAGACGGTATTGAGACTGGGAGGGATCTATGGTCCGGACCGTTCTTTTCTGGCTGACCGGATCGCCGAGGCAGAGGGGGTGCTTCCTGGCTATGGAGACTATTTTCTGAACCTGATTCGCCTCGAGGACATTGTCTCCGCCATTGGAGCCGTCTTTAGGTCGGAGACGGGAAGCGGTGGCATTTTCAATGTCGTGGACGATACGCCTCTGTTGAGAGAAAGCCTTGTCACAGAGCTGGCCGCTCGGATGAATCGGCCCAAACCGCGATTTGACCCTTCGATGAAGGTTGCGAAAGGATCGCGTCGCATGGATGGGCAAAGACCAGCGAACCGAAGGATATCGAATCGGAAATTCAAGGAAGCGTTTAAGTGGGAGCCGTCCTTTCCGAATGCTAGCCTAGGAATGGCCGCCTTGGTTTCGAGTTGACGCGTTGCGTCGCTTAGGAAAGCTGCCTTGTAGCCCACGAATGGTGGGGACCGATAGACAATAACCTTAACGATTTTTTATTATGGCCGGTGTTGGAAAACTTCTCAAACAAGCGCAGAAGATGCAAAAGCGAATCGAGGCGCTGCAAAATGAACTTGCGGAAAAAGAGCTCGAGATATCAGGCGGTGGTGGTGCGGTGGTCATCAAAATTACGGCTTCTGGTGAATTTCGGAATATTTCCATAGACCCGGAGCTTCTGAAAGAGGACGCTTCCCTCATCGAGGAAACGATTTTACAGGCGGTCAAGGAAGCGAGTTCCCAGGCAAAAGCATTGCACGAAGAGGAAATGGGCAAGGCGACCGAAGGGATGTCACTCCCAGGATTGATGTAATTGCTGTTCCTCTCTGGTTTGCGTCTGCTATGACCCCTTCGTTTGATGCGCTGCAGAAGCAGCTTAAGAAGCTGCCGGGCGTTGGCTACCGGTCGGCCGAGCGCATGGCGATTCAGTTGCTCCTTGAGAAACCGGAAAGCTGCCAGGCCTTGATGGATGCGTTAGCCAATGCTCGCGACAACGTCTCCAGCTGCGAGAATTGCGGCAACCTGTGTGAGGCGGAGGAATGTTCGATTTGCCTCGACGATAACCGGGCGAATTCAGGCACGGTCTGCGTGGTTGAGCACGTGAGTGATTTGCTTTCCCTCGAGAAGTCAGGCGCGTACAGCGGCTCATATCACGTGCTTCATGGCAAGTTGTCTCCGATCAACGGCGTGGGTCCAGGCGAGCTCAATTTCGATTCACTGGTGGAGCGGGCGAAAGCCGGGAAGGTATCCGAACTGATTCTGGCGCTGCCCAACGACATCGAAGGGGAGGCGACCTGCCACTACATGATTGACCTGCTTGAGCCTTACGATGTGGCGGTTTCCCGGATTGGGTTTGGCCTTCCGAGTGGCGGCTCCGTACTTTACGCCGATGCGGTAACACTTAAAAGCGCGCTCGAAGCGCGGCAAAACTTTAGATAGAAAAATGGCCCTTCCAGATTTAGAAAACGTGGAGCCCTTAAATAAGTCTCACATTCGTGAGCTGAAAGAACAAGTGGTCGGAGATGGATCCTTGTATAACCGGCTGTATTCGATTTTCGAATCGGAAGGTCCCGAACTGCTAGCCGAACTCCGGGAATTGCTGCCGCAAGGCGTGCATGAAGACATCCACGAAGTCATCCACAAGATGAAAGGATCTTCTGCCGCGATGGGAGCAGACCGCATTCACGCGTTGACGGCGGAAGGCGTAGTCGTCTGCCGTGGTGAGGGAGATCTTTCGGAGCTGGAGGGACTGGCCGAACGTCTCGAGAAGGAGTACGCGCTGTATTGCCGCGAGGCCAAGCGTTTTTTAAGCTGATCTAGTCCTGGCTGACTAGTTTAAGCTTTACGGCCAGTCGAGTCATATCGGTGGCGCCTCGGAGCTTCAGCTTGCGCATGATATTGCTGCGGTGGGCATCGATCGTGCGCACACTCAAGCCGAACGACTGGGCGATCTCTTTGGAACTGTATCCTTCGCCCACCATTTGCAAAACGTCGGTTTCACGAGGCGTCAGCATTTTTAGGCTGTCGTTGTAGTCCTTGTTGGAAATGGGCTGACGGAGCAGGTTGTAGGCTTCGGGAGAGTAGTAGACAGCCCCTTTGAGGATTTGCCCGACGGCGTCTTTGAGGCTTTCGATGGAGCTGTTCTTTGTGACGAGTCCATTGACGCCGCGCTCGACGGTGCTCTTTACGATTTCGGGGGTGAAGTGGGCCGAGACTAGAATGATCTTCATGTCTGGGGCCCGGTCTTTCAATCGATTGAAAACGGTGAGCCCACCCAGTTTCTTGATCTTGATATCGAGGACGAGAAGATCGGGGCGTTCGTCCAGGCAGGCTTGCATGCCGGTTTCGCCATCGTCGTATTCGCCTAGGACGTTGAGGTTAAAATCGTTTTTCAGTACGGAAACGATGAGTTCGCGGAAGAGGATTTGGTCTTCTATGACTATGACGTTCATATGTGTCTTATAGTGTTTTGGGGATAACAGAGGAACAATGCGTTGGATCGACGTAATGACTTTTTTAAACTTTCAACGGTGAAAACGAATTTGTCGAGCGTCCAGTAAAATATCTCAATATACGTAAAAGTTCTTACCTAGACCGAATCAGCCCTAGGCACTTCTCAGGAAAACTCTGTAGCCAGGCAAGGTCTTGCTAGCTATGGACTTAAACGAGCTGTGGAAAATTCGTCTATTTTTCGAATCCGTTTGGATGCGATTCGTGCCACTTCCAAGCGGTCTCTACAATTGATTTGATATCGGGGAATTCGATCTGCCAGTTGAGCTCGCTAATGGCCTTTTCGGGATAGGCGTAGGCGGCAGGGACATCTCCCGGTCGTCTGGGTCCAAACTCGTGTGGGACCGAGAGCCCGCTTACTGCTTCAACGGTATTGATGACTTCCAGGACGCTGGCCGGTTTTCCGGTTCCGAGATTGTAGTGGAGCTCGGTTCCCGGAGTTTTGAGTTTATCGAAGGCAGCGATGTGGGCCCGGCTGAGATCATTGACGTGAACATAGTCGCGCAGGCAAGTCCCGTCTGGAGTCGGATAGTCCATACCGAAAATGACGAGCTTGTCCCGCTGGCCTCTTGCGGCTTGAATGGCGAGGGGTATGAGGTGGGTTTCCGGATCGTGGTCCTCCCCGATTGTCCCTTCTGGATCTGCACCGGACGCGTTGAAGTAGCGGAAACAAGCGTAGGAGAGCCCGTAGGCTTTGGCGCAGTAGCCAAGGAGAACCTCTACGTCCTGCTTGGTTTGTCCGTACGGGCTAAATGCTTGCAAGGGAAGATCTTCGTGCAAAGGCATTTTGCTGGACTCACCGAAAATCGTGCACGAGGAGCTAAATATGAACCTGTTCACATTCGCGTTTCTCATCGCTTGGAGCAGGTGCACGGTTTTTGCTACGTTGTTGTCGTAGTATTTGAGGGGATCGGAGGTTGATTCACCGACATAGGCGAATGCCGCGAAATGCATGACGATTTCGACCTGTTCCTTCTCTAGAATGGGCTGTGTGAAGGCGATGTCACCCATGTCGCCTTCGTAGACGGTAAGGCCTTCAGGAATCGAGTCGCGGTGGCCGTAGACGAAGTTGTCGATAATTATGGGTTGATGGCCCGCAGCAAGGAGCTGGCGCACGCAATGGCTTCCGATGTATCCGGCTCCGCCGACGACTAGTATCTTCATTATTCTGGTTTAGTATTGATAAGGAGGACTTTTTAGCTACGCAAAGAGCATTCTCTACTGGATAGCAAAATTATTATTTCCAAGAAATGGAGCTTAGCAGGATCGTAATTACGGGTGTAGGACTGACCGCGCCCAACGGCAACAGCCTCTCCGAGTTCAGGACAAATCTTCTGAATGGAGTGGCTGGGATCAGCCGTACCGAAATCCGCTACATGGGTGAGGTGCTGGCTGGCATCTGCGATTTTGATCCGCTTCGGTACCAGAAAAAGAAGGAAGTCCGGGTAGGGACACGTGCGGGGAGCATATCCATCTACTGCTCGAGGGAAGCGGTCCTCGATAGCGGGATTGACTTTGATTCCGTCCCGAAAGACCGGGTAGGCATCTACGTCGGAATCACTGAGCACGGGAATGTGGAAACGGAAAACGAAATCCACAACATTTCTCAATTCGACTACGATACCAAGTTTTGGAGCCACCATCACAATCCGAGAACGGTAGCTAACAATCCGGCCGGAGAGGCGTCGCTGAATCTCAAGGTAACGGGACCGTCGTACACGATTGGGGCGGCCTGTGCGGCGGGAAATTTGGGATTGATCCATGCCCTGCAAATGCTGCAGCTGGGCGAGGTTGATTTCGCCATTGCGGGAGGAGTGTCCGAAAGCATCCATACGTTTGGGATTTTCGCGGGTTTCAAGAGCCAAGGCGCCTTGGCTGAGCATGAAGATCCGAACCAGGCGTCCCGTCCGTTTGACCTGGACCGCAATGGAATCGTAGTCAGTGAAGGAGGGGCTCTGTACACACTCGAACGACTGGAGGATGCCCAAGCTAGAAGGGCCAAGATCTACGGGGAGATCGTGGGTTATCACGTGAATTCCGATGCTACGGACTACGTTTTGCCCAATCCAGAGCGGCAGACACAGTGTATGCGAGCGGCGCTGAAGAAGGCGAAAATGGCCCCGGACGAAATCCATATTGTCAATACCCACGCCACGGCAACGCCCTTGGGGGACATCCAGGAGTGCACGGCTATTCGAGACGTTTTCGCTGATTGCCCCGATACGTATGTCAATAACACAAAAGGGTTTATTGGACATGCGATGGGAGCGGCGGGGGCCTTGGAGCTCGCTGGCAATTTGCCCTCCTTCGAGGACCGGATTGTGCACCCGTCAATCAATGTGGACCGGCTGGATCCGAAGTGCGATATGCCCAACCTCGTTTTGAACCGGCCCATCGAGGCAAAACGGGTTGACGCCATTCTGAATAACTCCTTTGGTATGCTCGGTATAAATTCAGCGCTGATTGTCAGGCGCTTTTCAGACTAGAAAACGGACGTATTTTTATGACTAAAGACGAATGCAAAAAAGTGGTTCTCGATATCATCGCGGAAATCGCTCCTGACGAGGAGTTGAGCGATGTGAAGCCGGATGTGGCTTTGCGGGAACAGCTGGATCTCGATTCGATGGATTTCCTCGATATCGTCATGGAGCTTCGCAAGAAGCACGGTATCGAAGTGCCTGAGGGTGAGTACGGGAATCTGGTTTCATTGGATAGCTGTGCGGAGTATCTGACCCCGAAGTTTAACGCATTGGTTTAGTCTTGCGAATTTTTGGAATTTTGGGCCCGACGTATGCGTCGGGCCATTTTTTTGTATTGTACAGGTAGATACGAGGAATGGAAAAGTACGACGTGGCGATAATCGGAGCGGGGATGTCAGGCATCGCTGCGGGTATCCGGCTCGCCCATTTCGGGAAAAAGGTCTGCATTTTTGAGCGGCACTACGCGCCGGGCGGACTGAATAGTTTCTATTTCAAGGAGGGTCGAAAGTTTGATGTGGGCCTTCACGCGATGACCAACTTCGTGAAGCCGGGCGTAAAGCGGGCCCCGCTCAATCGCATTCTGCGGCAGCTTAGGATTAGTCGCGAAGAACTGCAGTTGTCGGAGCAATTGGGATCAAGAGTCGCGTTTCCCGGACGCGATCTCCGATTCAATAACGACTTTGGTCTGCTGGAATCGGAAGTGAATCGGGAGTTCCCGAATCAAATAGATGGTTTCCGGAAGTTGGTAGTGGCGATCGAGTCATTCGATGATTCTGA
>JAUHWE010000202.1 GCA_030424825.1 Verrucomicrobiia bacterium | reverse complement strand
TTGGGAATGCGTACGAACTCATTGTTGAACTGCCGCAGCTTGACCGAGAGCAGGTCAATTGATAAAACGACTCCAGTCGTGTTCCCAATTTTCACCACGTCGCCCACGGCGAATGGCTTCTCGCCATACAGAAACATGCCGCTTATGATGTTTGACAAGCTTGTTTGAGAGGCAAACCCAATGGCTACCGACATGATTCCAGCGGCTCCAAGAAGGGCCCCTAAATTAAATCCCAACTCAAGCAGGATTGTGATCACGACCGCGATAATGCTTCCATAAAGGAGGATCTTTTGAATCAGAATGCCGATGTGCTCTCCAATTCGACGCCGCGATACTTTGCCGATCATCCGGGATAGAATGAAGCATGCAGGTAGAGCGATAAGGAGTAAAACGCCTACGCGAAGCGCGATATCCCAATAGTCTCGAGCGATAATCGTCTCAAGGGACATGTCGGATTCCGTGCTGGCAGCGAGAATAGAGATCATTTGTCTTCGGTATGTTCGGTTCTAAATAGGAGTCTATCAATGATGGAACCGCGATTGGGAGGAATAACCGCTTCGCGGATGAGCTTGGCATTCTTCAGTTCAATTGGCGGTGAGCTGTCGTAGTGGAGTTCTGAATGCTCGTCGCTCCCTTTGAATGTAACATTGACTGGATTTGTCCAAAGCCGTGAGCCGGATTGATATAAACTTAAATGATTTGGATCGATTTTTATCTTCTCTACTGGAAGGGAGACTCCGGACCGATTGGTTATTTGGAATAGACAGACGGCTCTCAAGGGTTCATCTGTAAGGTCTTCTAAGCTACGTCGGGCCCTGCTTTTCAAGGCATAGCAAAGTTGTCCTTCGTATTGAGTGCCGTACCATGTGTTTGACAATGTTGTAGGCACGATTGTATCTAGTGTGTAGTATTCGTCCTTTTGAAGGACTGACACTTCGAGCCAGATTGGGAAATTTACATAGAGTTTGACGGTTGATTTAGGTGGAACGATTACAGGTATCCGGGTTTTTACGACAAGAGGTCGGTTTGGTAAAATGGGCCAGAAGCGCACTTCTTTTACTTCGTGTTCAAGAGCCCAACGTTTCCATTCCAGACTGAGCGGTAGAGAGTCGATCTTGCGAGCTGCCTGCTCGGTCGGAGCAGTCTCTGATTCGGTTCGGGCCAGCATCCAGTCGCCTAGGACGCGCTGGGTGTAGACCATGATGTTCTCAACGCTCCAAAGCGCCGCCTCATTTTCGTCCAAGCGAATGGCTAGCCAACGTTTTGCTGCGGGGGGTGCCTTCTTTCGGATCGTTTGATCAGTCATTTGCCAATCCAGCCATTGCGTTTGAAGTACCAGAGTAAACTTATCGTGCAAATAACACAGATACTTAAAAACGTGGGATAGGAGTATCGCCAGCCTAACTCAGGGATAAACTCAAAGTTCATGCCGTATAGACCTGCTAGAAAAGTGATGGGCATGAACAGACTGGCCATGATGGTCAGTGCTTTCATAACTTCATTCATCCGATTTGAAACAATCGAAATGTAGAAGTCCTGCAGGCTGTTAGTCATTTCTCGACTGCTCTCGATCAAATCAATAATTTGTAGTGCATGATCATGAACATCACGCATATAGGTCTGCACCTTTTTATCCACAGGCGAGGACTCGTCGAAACTCAATTTGCTGGTAAGTTCCCTCAGAGGCCAAGTGGAGCGCCTCAGTCCGTAAAGCTCGCGTTTGATGACATAGATGCTTTGCTGAATGATGGGCTTCGGGTCGTTCATCGCTTGCTCTTCCAGAGCGTTTAGGGCGTCTCCATAGTGCTCGAGGATAGGGAAAACGTTGTCCACAATCGCGTCTAGAAGCGCGTATACGAGGTACCAGGTGCTGTACCTCCGAAAGCGGGAAGTGGTTTTTTCAATACGCTTTCTCACGGGATCCCAAACATCGCCGGGCTTCTCTTGGAAGGTAATGAGCAAGTCCTCAATGACAATAAAGGTTACTTGTTCGCTCGTGAGGCTTTCGCCGGCGAATCGGACCATGTGAGCAATGATAGCGGTATGGTTGTCGTAGGGCTCCATCTTTGCCCGCTGAGGGGTGTTGAGAGCGTCCTCGGCCGCAAGAGTATGGAATCCATAGGCCTTTCTGAGCTCGTTAATTACGAAAGGATTGAGCCCTTCGACATTTATCCAGCGGCTCTGACTCCATCCGGGACGTTGATGGCTGATCAACTCCGCAACGGTCGCAAAGGAATTCTGTTCAAAATTGGTCGCTCCATAGTCAATGCATTGTATTGGTATGGAGCCGGGCTCAGGCGCCTCGTCGACTCCGCGTGCGTGTTCGATACCTGGTGATCGGGCAATCCTTTCATGTGAGTCTTCCTTCATCGGAAGCATGCTCCCCAGGGGAGAGGTGATCAATTTCGTCAGCGTATCGAACGCCGATCCAATGGAATCGGGAAACAAGGAGGAGTCCTTTTTCTTCTTAGGCGCTCCCATTGTTTAGAGACCGGCCTTTTTTAGATGGAGAATTAGATCGCCGTTTAGATAGTATTCGACGTAGTTGCCGCTTGTGACGACCCAATCTGTGTATTCATTTGCGGCTTTCCCCTGGTTGGCGGGAGAAACCAGTTCGTACTCGCCATTAAACCATTTGCGATAGCCGGTCTTGTTGCCGGTAGAATTCTTGAGGATGATCTCCTTCTCCTTGTACTGCGGATTGAGAAGCAGGTAGATACGTCCGTTTTCTTCCACCTTAACGTCTTTGACGATTTCCTTGTTGCGGACGAGCGCAACGTAGGGGCCAAAGGTTTCTTCCACCTTATTAGGGCTGCTGTCTTGAGCGTAGGAAGCGGTGGTCACTACAATAGCGAGAATCGATAGGTATGCCTGAGCAAATGTTTTCATAGAATCAGTGGTTGGTATTGAAAATTGTAATATTAGGCGCCGTTCGGTAACTTGAGATTGCTAGGTGTCATTCGATCGAGCTCGATAGAACGCCCCCGTAGCAAACCCGGCTGCGAAGCCCGTGAGGAGCGAAATGATCAGAAGGGCCGCTCGCGGCATTGAAACCGTGAAGAAGAGAATTCGCGTGTCGACCGTCTCGGTGTTTTGCAGGAAAATAACCGCAGCTAGAAGGAGTATCAAAAGTGATGCATAAAATTTGATCTTAGTCATGAAATTCGGTGGCTCTACATCTTGGTTGTGTTTTTCTGGTCGTTGGATACCATTCTGACTTCGAGTGGTTTCAGTGTATCCAGATGGATATCGCGCTGGGGAAAGGCGATGCAAATGCCAGCTTCGGCGAAGAGCTCGTCTATCTTGAAGCGCAACTCCGAGGTGACCTTTCTCAAGTCCATGGGCATGGTGACACAGGACCAGAAAAACAAATTGAATATAAGCGCGTTGTCGCCAAAGTCGTCGAAGAGGACAAAAGGAGGTTGTTTCTGAAGCACTTTGGGGTGTTCATTGGCCACCTGCAGTAGGATCTCTTTAACCTTCAGCACGGGCGATCCATAGGCGACTCCAATGGTGAGTGTGCCCCTTAAGTCGCTATCGAAGAGGGTCCAGTTGATAACGGGCTGTTCCAGAAAATGACTGTTTGGGACGAGCAAGTCTACGCCATCACCCCGGCGAATGCGAGTGCACCGATTTCCGATGTCAGCGACTTTTCCTTCCGAGTCACCGGCCACTATAATGTCTCCGATGCGAATCGGCTTTTCCGCCATCAAGATGATGCCGGAGATCAGATTGTTGAAAAGGTTTTGGGCTCCGAATCCAACACCAATGGCTACGGCTCCCCCCATGACGGTGAAAATAGTGATGGGTATTCCAGCAATGGGGAGAGCCACTAAGACGATAACTGCGATGAAAACGAGTGAGATGATCCTCTGCAGTACATGCGTCGTGTTTTCATTGAGTTTTCCAATCTTGCGGATTCGGTTGCCGATCGAATTCGATATTCGTTTGCTTATCAAGAGCCCTATGATGACGAGCGTGATCGCAATGAATACCTGGTTAAAGGCAACCGAGCTACTCCCGCTCTTGTAAAGCTCGAAGTGCCAGATGAATGTTAGCCATTCCGAGAATTGAGCCCAGAGTTCGCCTATTTTTTCTGTATTCATCAGGTGGAGAATCGATTAATGTGCCTGAACGAGGGCAAGGCTTGTCGCCAAGTCTACTTGTACCTGATTGTGGGGATCATTTTTCGCGTTGTTAAGCTTTTTCTCGTATCGGGCCAATTGACGTGGCGATACCAAGGCTATGTGGCAAATGGGTTCCCCGGGCTTAACCGCGGGCATGGTGGCCATGCTTAGCACAATACCAGAAACGGTTGATTTAAGAATACTCTGCTCGGCTCCCAGTATGCTATAGTTAGTCGCTATCGGTTGGCTTTCGTCCACAAAGTCTCCAGGGCTTACATGAAACTTCAGTATTCCTCCGACGGTAGCCCGAAGCCAGGTCGTTTTTCGAATAAATACTTGATAGGGGGGGCGGCGGATATTTCCGCGAATCATGCCGAGTTCCCTGAGGACATTCTTGATTCCCTGAAGGCCGATTTTCATGACGGTCGGCTCGATTTTCCAAGGTTCACCGGCTTCTAGGATTATGGTCGGGCAGCCACGCTTAGTCGAAGACCTTCGGAAAGAGCCAATAGGCCCCTTGCCATCGATGACCAGAGCGCTGCCAAAGGCGGTCGCCAGCTTTCGGCAATCCGGAGATGAGAGGTCCGCCCTTACATTGGGGTAATTGGTCCGCTGAAAAGCGGCGGTGTGCAGATCGATGCAATAGTCGCACTTGTCAACCAGTTCAGTGGTAAGCGTATGGGCAATACGGCTCGCCAAGCTGCCGCCTGCCGTCCCCGGGAAATACCGATTGAGATCGCGGCGATCCGGAAGATACCGTTCGTGTGACTCAAATCCGAATACATTGACTACCGGTACGAGGACAAGGGTTCCTTTTAGGAGCGTGATTTGCGTGCCGAAGAGGAAGTCATGAATGATTCCAGTACCGTTGATTTCGTCGCCATGAATCGCGGCGGTTACCAAAAGTACGGGGCCTTGCTTAGTCGATCGAATGACACGAACGGGTACACACGTTTTGTCTCCGGTGTAGGTTTCCGAGATTTCCAGACGAATGTCTTTAGATTGTCCTAAAGTGACTGGCTCACCCGCAATTTTAAACGCTTTTCTAGTCATTTAGTATCGATAGGGGTCGTGGCCTTTTTTGTAATGCTCTTCTTTTTCCGGCGTTTCCGTTTGGCGAGTTTTGGAAGGTAGTTTTCCAACGTAACCTTGTTTCCATAGCACAAAAGCGTGTCGCCAACTTTCAATTCTCTAGTTCCCTTGGGATTGGCGATGTGATCCTTGCCCCTTACGATTCGCATAATGACGATGTCGTGTTCGCGCAACCCGCTGTCGATGATCGTTTTGCCAACAATGGGGGAATCTTTTTCCACCGTGAATTCCGTAACCGAGTAGCCTTTTGTAAGCGAAAGCCGTTCGCGTATGTCGAAATTTCCAAATCGTATTTGATTTTCGAGGTACTTGACGATTTCCCCGGCGATATCCATCTCGGTGGCCCCTTCGATGCCTTCCAGACCCGGAGACGAGTTGACTTCCATGATAACGGGACCGTCCTTGCCTTCGAGCATATCCACTCCGGCGACGTGAAGGTTTAGAATTTGGGCGGCTCTTACTGCGGTCCTTTCATATTCTTTGTCCAGCTCTACCAGTTGAGCGCTGCCTCCTCTATGGACGTTGCTCCGAAATTCCTGCCCTGCCGCAGTGCGGCGCATCGCTGCGACCACACGGTCGCCAATGACGAATGCCCGAATGTCGCGTCCCTTGGATTCGGCAACGAATTTCTGCACCAGAACGTTTTGCTTTAGGCTGCTCAGTGTTTCAATGATCGCCTCGGCAACCTTGTTGGATTCCGCGAGGATGACACCGATTCCCTGTGTTCCAGAAAGAAGTTTTATGATTACCGGTGCGCCTCCCATTGCCTGGATCGCTTTGAGGATGTCGCTGGGATTGCGGACAAATGCGGTTTCGGCAATGCCGATGTCGTGAGTGCTGAGCTCCTGCATAGAAGCAAGTTTGTCTCGGGATGCCAAAATGGCTTCTGCGTTATTCAAGCAGTAGGTTCCCACCTGCTCGAACTGGCGTACAACGGCACTTCCAAAAAATGTGATTGAATTGCCGATACGCGGAATGACGGCGTCGTAATGCGTGAGTGGTTTGCCACGGTAGGTGAGATCTGGCTGGCCGGATTCGAGATATAGGCCGAACTGAGTCGTGTCGAGAACCTTAACCGAGTGACCCCGCTTGAGGGCTGCCTCCTTGATGCGGCTGGTGCTGTAGAGTTTCGGGCCGCGAGAAAGAATTGCGATTTTCAAAGGGTTCATAGGCTTTTGGGGTTGGGTTTAAGGTCGATTGCTCCAAGTTCTGCAACTTTTAGCTTCCGGTTGGGGCGCGAGAGGTGGGTTTGCGAAGAGTCTATGAGAAAATCGCCCTCTAGGGCCTTGCGTCCCAGAAGCATGCGGCAGGTCATGTTTTTTCGGTCCACCAAGCTCAATTCGATGGTTTTGGTGATACGACCTATTCTAATGGTGGTGGTGACAAAGTAACGTTCGTGTTGCTGCCCGTTGCTGGAGCGAACGTGGGTTTGGTGGGCGATGGGCGACACGACGGTTTGGGTAAAGTCCCGATTTTTCCGGTGTAGAACGATATCGAACTGAACCCGATTTCTAGGTAACTCGATTATGTGCTTCACGTCAATAGCGGAACGTCGAGCACCGGTGTCGGCTTTTGCGGTTATGTGGCGTATGCCCCATTCTGGCAGATCGATGGACTCTTTCCAGCCGATGGTGACGCGTTTATTCTGAGACATTCTTTTGTGTTATGTCGCTAGCTGAAATATGACGCAAGTCAATGCGCGAATTGTTGCGAAAGGCGACTCATTAGGGGAAAAGCCCGCGAACGCGTTTTGCTTCGGCGACTCTTTGAATGCCCAAGGTTAGAGCCGCTTCTCTGGCGGAACATTTGTATTTATTTTTTTGCGACTCTAGTTCTGATCTGGAGCGATCAAGCAAGACGTAGAGGCGTTTGAGAACCTCGTCCCGAGTCCAAAAAGAGCTTTGCAAATCCTGCACCCACTCAAAGTAGGAAACAATGACACCGCCGCTGTTGCAAATGATGTCGGGAATGACGATCAGGTCTGGGTTCTCCGAGAGGATTGCATCCGCTTTGTTGGTGGTGGGGCCGTTGGCGCCTTCTGCGAGAATACGACACTTAATCCTAGCGGCGTTCTCTTCCGTTATGACTCGCTCGAGGGCGCAGGGAGCGAGGATGTCGCAATCGAGTTCCAGTATGGCTTCGTTGGAAATGGGGTCACCGCCTTCCCATCCTTTAAGAGATCGATGCTTCGCGGTGTAGGCGATCGCGTCATCGACATCAATGCCGTTTGCGTTGAAGTAGCCACCGCTTACATCGCTGATGGCAACGACCGTAACCCCATAGTTCTGAAAGGCTTTCGCTGCCTCAGATCCGACATTGCCAAATCCCTGTATCGCGGCAGAGGCGTTCTCCGGGTTTATTTTCAGATCAAGCAGGTAGGCTTTCGCGAGATAGGCAACACCGTGGCCGGTCGCTTCCTTCCGTCCTTCCGAGCCTCCAATGCTAACCGGTTTCCCCGTCACAATCGCAGGGACGCTC
>JAUHWE010000201.1 GCA_030424825.1 Verrucomicrobiia bacterium | reverse complement strand
ATCCGAGTGATGCGACGCTCTACCGATACGGAAAGCTCAAGGACGAGCACGACTCGATAGCGAAGCGTTTGATCGCTTTGTCCAAAAACGTTTCTCAGACAAAGGATGGGCATCCGATTCAGTTGATGGCGAATATCGAGTCTGAGGAGGAGGCGAAACGGGCCCTTGAGATTGGGGCTGACGGAATCGGACTGTACCGGACGGAGTACTTGTTTTTGAATTCCAAGAGCCTTCCGTCTGAAGAGGCTCAATACAACGCATATCGAAATACGGTAGAGACGATGGGTGGACTGCCAGTTGTCATCAGAACCTTTGACCTCGGAGGTGATAAGATGTCCAGTATTCCCGAGCTAGGGATGGTGCCCGAATCGAATCCATTTCTTGGTTACAGAGCGATTCGTTATTGCCTGGACAACGTCGAGTTTTTTACCACCCAACTGAGAGCGATTCTTCGGGCCAGTGCCCACGGGGATATCCGGGTGATGTATCCGATGATTAGTGGCGCTCCAGAGCTCGAGCAAGCGAACGAGTATCTGGAAATGGCGAAAGAGCAGCTGAAAAGCGAAGGGATCCCTTTCAACGAGAATCTGTCGGCGGGCTCAATGATCGAAATTCCGAGTGCGGCAACCGCCTGCGATACACTTGTGCCGGGATCCTCTTTCTTCAGCATCGGATCGAATGATCTGATTCAATATCTCATTGCCGTAGACCGACTGAACGATCGCGTCGCTCATCTGTACGAGCCGACGCATCCAGCGGTGATTCGAACGTTGGACCACGTCGTGAAGGCAGCTCGTAAAGGAAAACGGGAAGTTTCGATTTGCGGTGAGATGGCGGGTGATCCCGTCATGGTACCAATGTTGATTGGATTGGGAATCGAGTCGCTGAGTATCGCTCCGGGATTGCTGCCAAACGTCAAATTTGTGGTGCAAAGCATGACTCTGAAGGAGGCAAAGGATTTGGCGAAAATGGCCTTGTCTGAATCGGACAGCGCAACGATATACGAAAACCTGCTGGAGTTTTACAACGAACGAATGGCCTCGCTTTATTGAATACAAACTTTTTCAGGTTTGTTTCCCAAGAGCCCTTACCGCTTTACACCCGTTGCCAACAGCGTTTCGAATCCGGGATCTTTGGATTCCCTAGATACCACGGATACGGCGACGTTTTCAAAGCCGGCGTCTTTCAGCCAGGCGTGCAATTTCTTTTCGGAGAATCCCAACCAGTTGTCGGCGTACAGCTCCCTCGCTTTTTCGAAGGTGTGCTCCTTTAAATCGAGGATGATCACTCTGCCGCCAGTCCTCGTAATTCGGAAGGCCTCTTCGATCGCCTTTTCTGGGTGATTCGCGTGATGGAGCGCCTGGCTGAGCAGGGCGATATCGACGGATTCATCGTCGAGAGGTACGGCTTCAATATCGCCCAGCAAGTATTGAAGGTTCTCAAGCTGGTTTTTTTCCGCAAGTTCCTTTCCGACCTCGACCATGCGGGGAGAGCTATCGACGCAGTATACTTGTTCGGCCTGCCTGGCAATGAGTTGCGATATCATCCCTTCTCCTGCTCCGAGATCCGCTACCACCACTTTGGGAACGAGGTGCAACAGCATATGGCCAATGCCCTCCCAAGATCTTCCGGGGCAATAGTTTTTGCCGAGCCGGCCGGCGATTAAGTTGAAGTATTCTTCCGCAACCTTCCGACGTTTTTGGATCACGCGTTCCAGGTTCTCAGCGTCATCGATAAGTTCGGAAGAGTCGGAAACGGAGTTTATCGCGGCGGCAATAAGTTGGTCCTCCCAGCTTTGAAGGCGGGCATTTATCGAGTAGAAATTCTTCTTTCCCTCCCGGCGATCGACGACCAATTCAGCCTGTCTGAGAAGCGCCAGTTGCGATGAGATTCTCGATTGCGTCATGTCGAGGGCTTCCTGAAGCTCGGCCACCGACAATTCCTCTTGGGTCAATAGAGCCAGAATGCGAAGCCGTGTAGGCTCCGCCAGGACTTTGAGGGTATCCCACGCGAGTTTCATTGAGCGAAATTAAGAATTAAGAATGGCCATTAAAGAAGTAAAAAAACCGCGTTCCCACTAGGGGAGCGCGGTTTGAAAATTTGCTGGGGATCAGGGGATCTATTTCGCCACCAAATCCACGTAACGCTCGATGGAGATAATCTTCAAGAGACTGTCTACTCCTTCGATATGGAGCTCAACTTCTTCTCCCGGAGACTTTCCGATAAGCGCCGCCCCGAGCGGTGTTTTGTAGGAAATGACCTCCTTTTCCGGATCGCTGTCCCAGGCTCCCAGAATCGTATAGGTGATTTCTTTGTCGTTCGTTTCGTCGAGGAGTTTGACCACGCTGCCGATGCCGACCTTCTCGTTCCCGATCTCGCTAAAGTCGGTAATCTTTGCCAGTTGCAATTCCATCTCCAACTTGTTGCGTCGAGCGAGAAGCAATGACTGGTCTTGCTTGGCCATTTTGTATTCAGAATTTTCTTTCAAGTCACCATGTTCGCGAGCGATACCGATGGCTTTGCTGTTTTCTGGAATCTGCTTGGTAACGAGGTCGTCATACTCAGCAACGGCTTTGTCATAGCTTTCGCGAGATACGATCAGCCCAGTCGCTTTAGTTTCCTCACCCGTTTCGAGTAGAGACTGAACCGCTGGGAAGATCTTGATGAAGCGCGCCAGCAAGGACTTTTTGGTCAGTTCCTCGAATCCTTGGTTGAGCAAGAGATTGTTGGCGAGGTCGCGAGCGGTTTCTGAATCGGCTTCTGCGAGCAAATCAGGGATAAGTTCCGTGTCTTCACTGAGAATATCAGCGAGAGGGATACGGCGTGAAGTCACGATCTGAAGCGCTTCGTAGTCGATCGCGTAGAAGATCGCGTTGAGCAAGCGAGGTTTGATCATGGGGCGAACCAGATTTCCGAATTTGCGGGAATTACGGTTTTTAACGATCCAGAGCAAAACCGGCTCCTTCAGGTTCTGCTCGGTTTGCCAGCGCTCAAATGTTTCGAGCAGATCTTGGTCGAAGCCATTCAATAAAAGGAAGTTGACGCAGTCAGTCGTCAGTTTCCCGCTGCTGGACTTCAGCAGGCTAAAGGAAATCTCTTTCCAATCTGCCGGATGGGCTTCCTTGATGAGTTCCAAAGCCCGCGTATGGAGATTGGTCGCCAAGTCATCCAGGATTTCATTGAGCCCTTCTACATCGCCAACGAGATCTGCTAAAACTGGCTCGAACTCGGAAATATCTACCTCGAGGATCTTAGCCAAATCGTTCCGGATCCAGGCTCCTCGGAGCTTTTCTGCGGCAGAGAGTTGGTTACTCTCCTTTACAGCAGTCGCCAAGCTGTGGAGTACGGCAGGGAGGTGTTCCTTGATTTCGGGATTATCCGTCACGGCATCAAGCAACTTGTGGGCGATTAATACGCGCCGCTTTGCCGATTGAGTCGCGTTGTACTCCTCCAACAGCTCCTCCTCAATGCTCACAGGTTCTTCACGCAATACGTACATTCCAGTTTTACGAGGTGGCACAGCGATACGGGGGTCCTTGGCCAGGATTTTCTTGGTGGCGGTCCACCATTTCTTGAATTTGACCGGATCTCCAATCACTTGGGAAAGGATGCTTTCAACCTCCGTGGCACTCGCGGCCCCGTTAGGGTATTGTTTGAGCACTTCGACCACGAGGTCCGCCTGCTGCTTGGAGATCATCTCGGTAATCACGTCAGGCTCCGTCTCCTTGCGGGCAAGCAAGTGCTCGGGAGGGAGGACCTGCATGGTGACGACACAGAAGCCTGGATCCATGCGGTGACCTTCCTTATCCTCGAAATCGATGATCAGCTTTGAGCTGGCAGCATCGTATTCCTTTATCTGGCCAAACCCCCAGCTTTGGTGAATACAGTAGCTTCCGGGCTGCATTGACTCGAGTTTAGCCTTTGCGGGCTTAAGCTCGGGTTTCCGCGTAATGAGTTCTAATACGGCTTCTTCGTTCATCTGAAGTTATGAGACTAAAAGTTTAAGAGAGGCGGCTTTTTATGCAGTTGTCAACGAGCGACTCTTCCCCCAACAACATCTCCCTTGCAAATGAACGATTCATCATGGAGCTGCGCGGTCGAATTGACCAGCAGATTTCTCAATAAACCCGCTCGGTTGTCTCATTTGCTTGAGCGATTGCCCACCGCTATGGATCCGGGGAGTCGGCGGCGATGCCAATTTCTCCTGTTCGGCGTAGTCCGTAACTGGAGCTTTCTGGAATCGAATTTGGATGCCTTTCTCCGGAAACGGCCCCGAGTTGGCATGTGGGCGGCCCTTTTGGTTGCCAGTTTTGAACTAATGGCGGACCCGAAAAAATCGGCTCAGATCGTCGATCATGCGGTGGGAAGGATCGGGAAAAAATTCAGCAAGTCGGAGAAGTCGCTGGCGAATGCGGTGCTGCGAAAAGTGGCCCAAGGCATTCAAGAGACCTCGCAGCAAGTTCCTGCCGATAGTGCCTCGATGGCGACTCGATACAGCCATCCGGTGTGGCTAATCGAACGGTGGATCGAGCAATTCGGCTATGAGGATGCCACTCTTTTCGCCCGCTGGAATCAGGAGGAGCCCGAGATCTATTTTCTGCCTTTAGATGGGGCAAAGTCGGCTGACTTGGGTCAATGCACGGATTGGGAGCCCTATCGAAGGGGTACCGACATGAATTGGACAGAACTGGTGGAGTCCCTCGATGCGGGAACTATTTACATCCAAAATCCAGGAGCTCGTTTGGCCCCGAACCTCATTGTGAAACATTTCCATGGAGGCCGGATTCTCGATCTGTGTGCCGCTCCCGGAGGAAAGAGCTTTTATCTAGAAAGAATGCTTGGAGACACGATTGAGGAAATCGTTTCTGTCGATCTGCCGGGGCCTCGTTTTGAACGCCTGCTTTCTAATGTAAAGCGATTCGGATCAGGCCGTCTCCGAAGTTTGGCATCCGATCTTCTCGAACTGGACGAAAAAGCCTTGGGCCGATTTGAAGCCGTGTTGTTGGATGCTCCCTGTAGTAACTCCGGCGTGCTGCAGAAAAAGCCAGACGCGAAGTGGCGGCTTTCTCGAGAAAGGATCTCCGAGTTAGTAGAGTTGCAGTCTAGAATGCTAGCGAAGGCGTCCGAGTTTGTCGGCGGGAATGGGTTGCTGGTTTACAGTACGTGCAGCATTGACTCCGCAGAGAACGAGCAGGTGGTTGAACGTTTCTTGGAATCGGATCTGGGGCGAAACTTTGAGCGTCTCGAGAGCAGCGTTAGCTTGCCTTGGGTTACCGGGCACGATGGAGCCGGCGCCTTTCTCTTGCGCCGGAATACTAGTCTTTAACCGGTTTGGGCAAACGACTGCAGAGCAAAGCAGCCACGACGGTGATAAGGGCGCCAACGATGTACAGCTGTAAGGACCCGAACCACCAGAACACGAAGCTGGCTAATAGGGGGCCAATTGCTCGAGCGAGAGAACCCATCGCCCGAAAGGCTCCCAAGGCGCGTCCTTGTTCGGATTCGCCTGCGAAAAGCGAAACCAGCGAGGTCAGCGTAGGACTGGATAGACCGACGCCAAACGCGAGGAACGCGAGGCCAGCGTAGAGCATGGAAACGCTGGAAGCGATCCCAAGAATGACCAGCCCCACCGCGACAAGGAGCAGTCCAGTCGTAGCGACACGCTTTTCTCCCAGCTTAGGAGCCAGTCGTCGCACTAGACCTCCTTGAACGAAAACCAAGACAACGCCTACGAAAACCATCATCCAGGCATTTTGAGTAGCCGTGAATCCAAATCGATCCGCTCCTAAAAAGGTAAGCGTGAATTCCATTCCGGCAAAGGCGAACATGAAGACGAAATAGGCCAGATTGGTTTTCCCGATCGCGGGTGGCAGTTTCTGGGTGAGGCGGGCGATCGGGTTGCGGGATTCCGCGTTCTCGCGGTTTTCCTCGGTAAGCGATTCCTTGAATCGGGCTTTGACCCAAAGGAAATTCAACAACGCCAAACCCGCCGCGACAAAAGCGACTACGGAGAATGGATTGATCCCGTACTTCGCCCATTCGGGATGGGATTCAAGTAAATTGAACTGGCTCAGGATCCCGCCGAGCGCGGGTCCGAGAATAAAACCTAGCCCGAAAGCCGCCCCGACAATGCCCATCCCTTTTGAACGATTCTCTTTGGTCGTGATGTCGGCGACCGCCGCCGTGGCCACCGAGATATTGCCGCTCATGCAGCCCCCAACAAAGCGGGCTAATACCAGAGTGAGGAAGCTTCCGGCAAACCCCCAAAGGAGATAGCTCGCGAATACACCCAGGGTGGTGATCAGGAGAATGGCACGGCGTCCTTTCTTGTCCGAAAGGCTACCCCAGATGGGCGCAAAGAAAAACTGGAGAATGGCGTAGAGAGAACCCAGAATGCCGCCAAACAAGACGGGAGTGAAGCGGTCACCCGCTCCGGTCGCTGCCGAGAACTCGTCGAGAGCATGCGTGAGGCTGTTGAGCAGCCCGCTCTGGCCATAGTGCTCGAGGATGGAGGGGAAAAGGGGAAAGATGATGCTGAAACCAACGAGGTCTAAGAAAATGGTGAAGAAAATGACGCCAAGCGATAGCGATTTCCGACCGGATGAGGGCTGTTCTGATTCGTTGCTCAAGACCGTGGTTTATTGGCGCCTCGCCAATTGAGCGCAAGAAGTTTAGTCGCCTTCGCCTCAGGAAGCGTTTCTGCAGTCGTTTGCTAGGAAACGAGTATTCCTTTTGCGAGGGCGTAGATGTATTCGACTTCGTCCTGTGGAAGGCCCGCTCCGAACGACACTTGATCAGTGTCCGATATCGCCAGAACCTCCTTGTTCGCCCCGAAAGTAATCACTGATTTGTTGCCTCGAGTTCCCGGCTTTTTTATCCCTATGATGAACTCTTCGATTTCATTTGCGGGAATGCTCTTCGTTTTCCGGGTGGGCCAACCTTTGGCCACTGTGAGCGTCGTGTTGCTGACAGATACGGATTGGGTGGCCATAAAGCTGCTTCCGATTAGCTTGATCAAAAACAAAGTAGGTAGCCCCAAGAACATCAAACCAAAGACAGCGGCGAAAATCAGGAATACGCCGGATAGGTCGGTTTCCGATAAAAACGGAATGGCGAAGGTCGTCAGGAATATCAGCTCGAAAAGGCAAATGAAGACTATCGCGACGAGAAAGCCCGCATTGAAGCCGGGAGGGGGAACTTCAACTTGCAGACTAGATCCATCGTAGTGGATGCGTGACTTTAGTTTGGCGGGAGGATTGGGAATCTCGTTCGATTCTAGGCCCTTCTCGAACTTGTCCTTGATATTCTCGTCCAATAAATCCGATTCTCGGATACGCAATTTGCCAGACGTTTCGTCATGAATGGGCAGTGACAGAAACTTGGCAATATCCTCGGCCGCCTTTCTTGCTTCACTTTCAGAGCGACTCTGGGAAATATCGAACTTCATTTCCGGAGCGCCCAATAGGCGGACTGGGTAGACCGTATAGCTGGAATTTTTGTTGCGGCGAATTTCAGAGCGGAGACTGACTCGGTCGAACTCCTTGAGCGGGAAAGTCTGTGCCTTGATGGTTTTCGATAGAAGTTTCCAGTTTCGTGTCGCGGTACCCGAACCTCGGTCAATTAGCAGTTCCAGACGCCCAAAAAGAAACGCACCTCCTACAATTGCGAAAATCGAGCCAAACGGAATTCCGAAAAAGAAAGGGAGTTC
>JAUHWE010000200.1 GCA_030424825.1 Verrucomicrobiia bacterium | reverse complement strand
TAGAAAAAACGGCTTTTCGTGCAACTTTCCCAATTCGGAAATCGCCCAATCGACATTCATGACATCAAATAGCTCAGCATCATCCACATCGAGCGGCCCCCAGGGCGCCCAAGCTTCTTTCGGCAGGTACGCATCTCGTTCACCCGCATGCCTTTCGGCCTGGGGTCGATTATAATAGTCCCATGAATTTGGATCGTAGGGCCCGTTGCCATGAAAGGTCTTACCTCCACCCTGGACGGAATAACCGCCCTTGCTCCGCAAATACTGCATCAAAGTAACGGCATCAGGGACTTTGTCCCGCATCTGCTCTCCATTCCCATAGACCCCCGTACTGGAGGGCAGAAGACCCGTGAACAGACTGACTCGTGACGGGTTGCAAAGCGGCGCGTTGCAAAAGGCTTTGGTAAAGGATACGCCCTGCTTCGCAAGCCGGTCGATATTGGGAGTCTTGGCCTGAGGATGCCCACCCAGATGGCCTACCCAACTGTTTAGATCATCGATCGGGATGAAGAGGATATTGGGTCGCACTGCCGCGTTTGCAGAAGCAAAAAGAGTAAAAAGGCCAATTGCCGCAACAATCGTCTCCCGCAAAGACGCAAAGATGCGCGAGAAAGAAATCAAATAAGTTTTCACCCAAGTAGGGACGTCGCTTGCGGTCCCCTCATTAGATCGCTGCTCATTAGTTCTGCAATCGTCGTGAACGATGCCCCTATAAAGGTGAAAGCGATCAGCAGGAGAGGATCCCCTTGTCCTATTTTCGCGTCTTCGCTGCTTACCGGGTATGCTCATGGGTACTGTCTACCAACCGGCTTCGGGTCCACTTTCCATCCCTCGGTTCTGATTCGTCCGTAGTAGGGATAGTAATCCCAATCCATTTTTCCTCCCACGATGCGGGGGTCTTTCGTATCCGCCAAATGGGTTCGTAAACGATCGCGCATCTCCTTTTGCCTATCCTCGTAGCCCATGGCACCCGCTAGATTATTCATCTGATGAGGATCTTTCTTTATATCGTACAGCTCCTCTCTTGGACGCATCCCAAACGCGAGCTCCGCCAAGTGGGCAACGCCATAACGATTCGAATAGTCCATCATGTAAGTCTTGGTGGGCGAGCTATCGACTTCCCCAAACGGTATTGCTCGCGCACATACAGTGGGATCCGGGGAACCTGCAGGCCAACGCGCCGGTTCGAAATTGTAAATATACAAGTAGTCGGCAGTCCGAATCGCCCGACACGGGTAACCTTTTCCGCCCGCCCGGCAACCATCGTGACGCTCCATAGCGATAAAGGCGGCATCCCGATGGGTGGTTTCATCATTCGAGAAAATGTCCATCATGCTCCTCGCGCTCATCATGCTTGGAGGTTTCACACCGGCGGCATTCAGAAATGTAGGAGCGAGATCGCTCAGATTGACGAAGGAATCGACTACCCGTCCCGGGCTCTCGATTCCATCGGGCCATCGAATCGCCAAGGGAACTCGGGATCCCAAATCGTAGAGGCTCGCCTTCGCTCGCGGAAAAGGCATGCCGTGGTCGCTGGTCACCACCACGATGGTGTTGTCTAGCAAACCACGTTTCTCCAGCGATTCAATGGCTCGCCCTACCATGGTGTCGAAATGCTCGATCTCCACCAGATAGTCGGCAATATCGCTGCGGACCAGCTCGTCGTCCGGAAACACAGCCGGGACTACGATCTGGCTGAGATCCTTTCCCGTGGCGACTCCGGAACCCGCCTCATAAAAACGGTGTGGCTCGCTCGTGCCTAGCCAGAAGCAGAAAGACTCATCCGCATCCACCTCAGTCATAAAATCCTCGAAATTTCCAGCGTAGTCGATGTTGCGGATTCCATCAAAGGGAGGGTCAATCGTTTTCCCCTCGTAGAGGGGTCCCGCAGGATTTTCCGTCCTTCCTCCTGGCTCCAAGCGTCCCGGGCTCCACGCCTTGCCGGTAGCCCCCACCTTGTAGCCCGCCTTCCTCAATTCTTCCGTATAGGTCGCGAATTTTGCCGGCAACGTACTATGGATATTACCCGCTTCTTCCAGGCGCCAAATGGACTGCCCGGTGAGAATGGCGCTCCGCGAAGGGCCACAAGTCGGCGCATCGCAAAACGCATGGATAAAACGCAGTCCTTCGCTGGCTACCCGATCAAAGGCAGGTGTCTTTACAACCGGATCCCCATTGGCTCCCGTGTGCCGGTAGGACTGGTCGTCCGAAATACAGAAGAGAATATTTGGGCGAGCGCTCGCGCCTTGTAGGCAAAAAAGGCCTACAAGGAGTAGAATCGCTGATAGGGAGAGACGGAGACAATGAAACAGGGGTATGCTCATAGGGTTGCGGTAAATGGATTTCCAATACGTAGCACACTCGCTTCAGTCTAAGCCTGATTGGACTGCCAACAATGCTCACGCTAAAGCGAGTGAGCTACTTCAAGGTAAACTCAGGCATCTGCTTGAGAGCTCCCCCTTCCATAGCAGACTCGTGAGCCAGAATACCCACGCAGGTTATATTGGCCGATTCAGAAGCGTTGGGATACGGAGCCCGCTTTTCGAGTAATGCACTGACAAACTCGTGCACCAAATGCGGGTGCGACCCGCCGTGGCCACCGCCCTGAGTGAACGAACGATGCTGTTTCTCGTCCGCATCAAACACCCCTCGCCCCGTAAAGGGCTGAATTTCCTTGGGTAGCCGATGGGCATAGTCGGGCACTTTAACCCGCTCCGGAATCTCTGGCTCCGGTTTTCCAATGGTGTGAATTACCGGGTCCTCCCCTTCGACAAGCGGCCACTCGTAGCTCTTCTTGGATCCGTAGGCATCAAAGCTCTCGCGGTACTGGCGGGCGGTGCTGTAGAGCGATCGTATGATCCGCGCCGATACATCCGAATCCTTAAAGGTTATTTGACACGACTCGATCGCAAACGGTGAGCCATGGATGGGAATCATCTCTTCGTGAATCCGGCCCGACCCAAAGCAGGATACCTTGTCCGCCCGATTTCGCTGTAGCGCCAACACCGGCCCAACACAGTGCGTCGCGTAATGCATAGGAGGCAGGCCATCCCAATAGCTCGGCCAGCCGGCCATATCTTGCTGATGACTCGACTGCAAATACTGGATACGACCTAACTCGCCCTTGTCGAAGAGCTCTTTGACGAAAAGAAACTCACGGCTGTACACTACGGTCTCCATCATCATGTAGGTCAGCCCCGTTTCCTCACACAAATCGCAAATCTCTTTGCACTCCTCCACCGATGTGGCCATCGGCACCGTGCAAGCCACATGCTTGCCTGCTTTCAGGGCTTGAATCGAATGCGGGGCATGACTTCCAATAGGCGTGTTAATGTGCACGGCGTCGATGCTTGGATCCTTAAGCATCTCTTCGTACGAAGTGAATCGCTTCGAGGCTTCAATCCCGAACTCGTCTCCAATTTTGTTTAGCGATTCCTCATTCCGCTGGCAAATCGCGGCGATGTTCGCATTGGGGTGCTTTTGATAGATGGGGATGAACTCAGCTCCAAAGCCAAGTCCCACTAGGGCGACATTAATTTTGTCAGACATAGGGTGCTATATGGGTGTTTGAGGATAATTTCCAATTGGTAAACGAAACCGCCATCCTAAGACCGTATTCGTTTCAGGCAAATGAATCCTAGCGAAATTCGTGCAATTCAGCTTGTACTATTTGTGGTTTAAAATTGTATTTTTTCGCCATGATGGCCTTTGACTCATTTCTGGACACCTTTCATCTCGGGGGAGCGTTCTACCGCCTCTTTGAACACATTCCCAACGTGATGTTCTTCGCCAAGGACCGAAAGCGTCGACTGTTCATGGGAAACCAGCGCTTTCTCGAGCACTGCGGGTTCAATTCGGTAGAGGAATTGGCGGGAAAGGCCGACAAGGAGATTTTCCCCAAGTACATGGAAGACAAGTTCGCCCGGGACGACAACGCGATCCTGAGCACCGGCCGCCCCCTACTCAACCTGGTCGAGCTCTTTCCCTCCCGTGACCGTCTGCCGGAATGGTACATCACCAACAAATACCCGATCTTTGACAAAGCCGGCGCCGTGGCCGCCATTTGCGGGCTCATTCAAAGCTACGAACGTTCCTTCGACGATCCCGACGACCCCGTCTCTAAAGTCGTCACTCTCATCAAATCGCGTTTCGACCAAACCATTAATATCCCCGACCTCTCCCGGCAGGCGGGACTTTCCCAAAGACAGCTCGAACGCCTTTTCAAGAAGCGCTTCAGTATCAGCCCACGCGAATACATTGTCCGGCTCCGAGTGCTCATCGCCGCCGACCTGCTCAGGTCCACGAGCAAAGGAATCACGGAAATCGCCCTTGAATGCGGCTTCTACGACCACAGCTCCTTCACGAGACAATTCAAGCGCCACATGGGGACACTGCCCTTGCAATACCGCAAAAGCGAAGGCTGGTAGATGGCTGGACAAGGATTTCCTATTCAGAAATCCCGACTCTAAAATATCCTTTTGAAAAACTGGAAATATCGAACCGATTGGTTTCGCCTTCAAAGCTCTTCTCCAAGAATACACGATTCCATTGGGTCAAATCTTCAGAATACCAGACGCTATAACGAAGTCCTTCGAATCCTGGAGAGGTTATCAACATCAGTTTGCTGTCTATTGAACTGATGAACGTATCGCTACGGGTGACTGGATCAAACGCCACTTTCGGGTTCAATCCAAGCCGTCTTTCGGTCTCGTTCGAAAGTCCATCACCATCAGGGTCTGCCTCAAGGGCGACCATTGGCCAGGACGCTATTTCCGCGTTTGAAAAATAATTGCCCAACCAAGACTCGAATTCACGATAAGGCAGCACTGACACGTGAACTTCGTCGGATGACGACAACCCTTCGTCGTCCGTAACCGTCAAGGTAATGATCGTCTCGCCAAGAGGAAACCGCTCTTGAAAGTAGGGCCCTTCCGTCTCTTCAATACGAGCGCCGTACTCCCCTTCCCATTCCCATCTCCACGAAGCAATTCGCCAATCGTCCCATGAGCCCATTCCATTTATAGTAACGTATTCCCCAATCCCTACTTGATCATACCCAATACGATCGGGACCTGCATCTGCAACCGGAGGCTTGTTAGTCGAGACCCCGAAACCATTAACGAGTTCCACGACTTTGTGAGAATCTAGAGGCTTGCCCCATACCGAGCCAGTTGCTCGCAAGAAGAGCGAATCTTCATTGAATAACCCCATACCATGGATACTGCCATAAAACTTAGGTTGGAAAAATGACGACCATTGAATGAACCGCGTACCGAGTTGCCCATAGGCTTCCCACAGCGAACCATTTTTTAGACGGACAAACGTTCGGCTATCTTTCGACTCAATTTCAACCACTCTTGAGGGAAGATCAGAAACCCTGATCGGCTCACGGTCACTGAAATCGTTAAAGGCCCACATGGAACCGTCCACTTTCAGGTAAACTGTCTGGTGAGTTCCGCCATCCATTAGAACGACGCCCTCAGAAACAATTTCCACGAGCGAAAGGCGATCTTCTTCGAAGCCAGCTCCCTCTTCCTCAGACTCGTCTCCCTCTTCCAGGGGTTCCCTTCCTAATTGGCCAACTGAATTTTCGCCAACACCCCACAAAGAGCCATCCGTTTTTAACAATAAGCTAAACCGGTCTCCTGCAGCGATCGCCGCAACGTCCGAAGAGGCTAGCAATTGCGGAACGAGCGCATCGCTTCTGGTGCCGTCTCCCAATTGGCCATTCGAATTGTATCCAAATGTCCATACCGATCCATCAGTCTTTAATACGAGACTATGCCCATATCCAGAGGCGACATCCGAAACGCCTTCAGATATGATTTCTACCGGGCGGGCGATCCTCTGCTTGGTCCCAACTCCGAGCTCTCCTTGGATGTTGCGCCCGAAACCCCACAATGAGCCATCCTCCTTGACGATGAGACTTGAGTTCACACCCGCCGTGACTGACTTCACACCGGAAGGAAAAACAAGCAAAGGATCGTCAACCTCATTTGGGTTCAGCAATCCGCTTTCCCCTCTCGCGTAGAGGGAGCCGTCCTCCATTAGAAGCAAACCAAATTCATAGCCCGCAGCCACCTCTACAACCCGCGGTTGTTCATTTACAGTCACTTCCAGCGAGTCCCGAGCAGTCCTGCCAAACACATCTTTAACAATCAGATCCACGGAGGTCCTCCCAACTTCGAATTCACCAGAAGCGATCCTCCCTTCTGACTGCCCTCCATCCCAGGACCAATTCCACGAAACGACCTGCCAGTCGTCGTACGACTCCGAACCGTCCAATATGATTGTTTGCCTTCCCCAACCTCCAGCATCTCCTGCTACAATGTCAGATCCCGCATTGGCTACTGGTCCTTTATCGATATCGGGTGTTGGGGAATCGAATACACGAGTTGCAAACAAAATGTTCCATCGTTCGCCAATCCCCAGTTCCCCGTGACTATTTTCACCTGCCCCCCAAACAGAGCCATCCGATCGGAGAAATAGACTTGATCCTCCCCCGATCGCGATACTCGCGATTCCCGATCCAAATATCTCTCGAAACGACCCTTCCCCATAACTCGGCCCACTTCCAACGGAATCATCGAATGCATGAACCGACCCGTCCTCCATCGTAACGTAGACAGATCTAGAATGCGCGTCTACTTTTAACACACCTGAGGAAAACAACTCGACGGCCTCTTCATAGGTCTGGTACCCGCCAATTGGACCCGGACTCCCCAAACCGAATAGCGAGCCGTCTTCCAAAACCCAAAGAACGCCCGTACCGATCGCAGCGGCATCAACGACTCCCGAATCGACCAGCTCCACAGGGACGGTTGAGTCAGGATCTCCGTGAGAAGATTTCCATTTTCCAGATACCCAAAGCGATCCATCCGATTTCAGAAACAAAGTAGCGCTCCATCCCCCAATCACTTTTACCACGTCTTCAATCGCAACTTTGGCAGGGCCAAATTGATCCGAAGTCGACCCCAAACCCAATTGCCCCTGACTATTCGAACCACCCGCCCATAGAGTGCCGTCTTCCAGCAAATAGAAGCTGCTGAAGTCTCCCGTGAATATGCGTTCGACTCCACTCTCAACCAACCTAGTAGGGGTCCTCACTTCCCGCAACCCGCTTCCCCCAAGCGTATATAGATTTCCAACGCCCCAAATAGATCCGTCCTCCTTTAGGTAGAGACTGAAATCGTAGCCCGCAGACATTTCCTTCACCCCATTGGGCTCAATCAGTTTCCAATTAAACGCAACAGACGAGTCTCCTCCTGTTTGACCGAATCTATTGTTCCCAGATGCCCATAAGGAACCATCCACTTTTAAAATCAGACTGTGTTCGTCGCCCATAGAAACCGACTTCACATTCGTTTGCGGGGTTACCGCCACTACTAGTTCATCCGAACCTGTTGCGCCATCGTCATCGGTTACGGTCAATGTGACCACGGTTTCTCCTTCCTGGAATTCTGCGACAACACTCCTGCCCGAAGCGCTTCCTCCCTCCCAAGCCCAATCCCATGAAACGGTTTGCCAGTCGTCTGTCGAAAGAGAGCCATCGAGCACTACTCGTTCGAGACCATTTCCGTCACCATCGGGAACTGATAAATCTGGGCCCGCATTCGCGACTGGAGGCGCATTGTCTCGCGGAAAGACCGAATCGAAGATTTTTCGCATTCGGGAGGTGAAATGCCCAGGTCCACCCGCGCTCAATCCAAGC
>JAUHWE010000199.1 GCA_030424825.1 Verrucomicrobiia bacterium | reverse complement strand
TTCAGATAAATTTCGGGAGCTATCCATTTTCAAAAGAAGATCCTTCGCAAGTCGGGTGGCGGGAACCGTTCTCTGGGAAGTGGGAGAAGACCAGGCTGAAGCAGTATACAATAGGACGAATCGAAAGCAGCTTTACTACATGTATGAGGTCACATTGAAATTCTCCGAGAGGTCCTACCTTTCTGGGACTTACGATGTTTCGGTTAAAAATATCCAATATGACCAAGAGCTCGCCACGGATTCGATCCGCGTATTTACCGATTCCAAGCTAGAGGATCATTTGGTGACATTCCCCATTCAGTGAACGAGACCGACTAGTCTTCGAATCCGAGCTTTTTCAGCTTTGGATGAATCACA
Organism: Verrucomicrobiia bacterium; assembly: GCA_030424825.1. Lineage (GTDB taxonomy): Bacteria > Verrucomicrobiota > Verrucomicrobiia > Opitutales > Opitutaceae > Pelagisphaera. The sequence continues at coordinate 7,369 of JAUHWE010000199.1, read as the reverse complement.
TAGCGGCAGTACCCGGCGTTCTTATTCAACTCGTAGTACTCCTGATGATAATCCTCCGCTGGGTAGAAGGTGGTTGCCTGGGTGACTTCGGTGACAATCGGGTCCGCGAACTTGCCTGATTGAGCGAGTTTCGCGATCGATTTTTCTGCAATCTGCTTTTGCTCTTCGTTGTGGTAGTAGATCGCGGATCGGTATTGAGTCCCGACATCTGCGCCTTGGCGATTGAGCGTGGTGGGATCGTGCATGAGCCAGAAGATTTCGAGGACTTCATCAAGCGATATGGCCTGCGGATCGAAGGTAATCTCAGCGACTTCGGCATGTCCTGTCTCACCGGTCACGACTTGTCGATAGGTCGGGTTCTCGACGTGACCCCCCATGTAGCCGGAAACGGCGCTTTTGACGCCCTCGACGCGTTGCATGACTGCTTCTGTACACCAGAAACAGCCGGCTCCCAGTGTGATCGTTTCGGTATCGGGTTTGGCTTCAGCGTTGGTTTGAGTCGTCATGAGTGAAGTAATCGTTGCGGTTAGCGCGAATGCGAACTGGTTTAGTGCACTTCTCATAACCGGTTAAACGTACGACTTAATTCATCGGTTGCAATCGTGCAATGCGGTCACGCGGTGTTAAGTGGGAAAAATCTGGCTCGGCTCGTTTTTCATTGATTCGCGCAGGGGTTCTTGAATGATTCGCGATTTGCTAAATTCGACCTTAGGGTAGTTATCAGATAAATACAATATGAATAGAAAACTTTCGCTTGACGAGATTGACATTTATTCCGGTACGCAGACGCGAGTATCGACAAACGACGAGGCCGTTCAAGGGTACGCCGAAGCGATGAAACTAGGTTCGGAATTTCCTCCGATCACCGTATTCTTCGATGGGGCAAAATACTATTTGGCCGATGGATTCCACCGGTATCTAGCCGCCAAGAAGATTGAATCACCTGATTTGTTGGCGGAAGTACGTGAAGGTACGAGGGGGGATGCTCTCATTCACGCCCTAGGAGCCAACGCCACCAATGGAGTCTATCGAACGAATGGGGACAAGCGCAATGCAGTTGAAATTGCTTTGGAAGAATGGACCGATCGCTCTAACGCCTACCTTGCGGAAATCTGTAAAGTATCGATCGAGCTCGTGCGGCGGGTGCGGAAGCAACTTGGCTTGGAGAATCCGGACGGTGTGATTGGGCGTGATGGCAAAAAATATACGGCCAAGAAGCCAGGCGACAGCGGGTCGATGACCAGCCTCGAAAAGCAGGAAGCCCAGTTAAACGGTGGCGGAGGCGAAGGGTCCTCCGGCGGTGGCGGTGGATCTAAAAAGAACGCGAACTATAACGATGCCGCAGGAGGCGGTTCGATGACCGAATTGGAAAATGAAGCCCGAGAAATGATTCGGAAAGGGGAAATGGATCCCCGAGAACTCTCAACGTTGCCCACCGCCTTGCCCACGGACTATGCCATTGCGGCAATCCATCTGCTAGAAGGGATGAATCGAGAGGATTCCCGCTATTTGGAAGCTCTCGACAAGCTCGAAGCCTGGGTCGGTAAGAAGCGGTCTGAACTCATGGCATCCGCCTGAAAACGGCGGCGAATCTGAGGATCTGTCAATTTATCGCAAATAACTTGCTTTATTTACGCAAGTGACTTGCATAAAGGCCGATTTTATTAACGTTTCCGTTTAAAATGAAAACGATTATTCCCACGAGTTACGTAGCGAAAATGGATCTGGCAGGCATGGGTTTGTCAGTGGCCTGCGCTATTCATTGCTTGGTGACCCCGATACTCTTGAGCACCTTGCCCCTTCTGGGTTTCGAGTTTTTAGGGCACGAAGGGTTCGAGTCAGTCATGATTACTGGTATTGCCATTCTTGCTGGCTTCACGTTTATTAGCGGCCACCGCGTTCATGGGAGGAAGCTCCATTTTATCTTTGGAGCATTGGGACTCGCGGTCTTTCTATTCGTGCGCCCGTTCGTGGATGAGGCCCTTGAGCCGTACGCAACCTTGTTAGGTGGCTCGGCCTTTGTGGTGGGGCATTTTCTGAACTGGAAATGGTCTAAGCCTTGCGAGAGTTGCTGACACCTTGTTGAGCAAAAAGAAGAAATGAAACGTAGTGCGAGTGGGATCACTGCGTTTTTCAGTCCCGAATAACACCAAGCTCGTATCGAACGCCGTCCCGCGTAGTAGGCGAAAAATCGACACGCTGTTTAAACAGACTTAGGTGTTCGTCTTGACGATGGCTGACGAAGAGCAGAGTCGTGTTTCTCAAAGCGGCTAGTTTCTCGATAAAGGCCAATACCAGATGTCGATTGAGGTCGTCGAGACCCTGGGTCGGTTCATCTAGGATTAGAAGAGGGGGCTGCTTAATCAATCCGCGAGCGATTAGGGCGAGTCGCTGCTGGCCCCATGAAAGTTGCCGGAAGAAAACGTTTGCCTGATCGCGAAGCCCCATGATTTCGAGCCATTTCAGAGCCAACTGTTTTTGAGCAGGGGTTGCTTGCTGGTACAGTCCGATGCTGTCATAGAATCCGGATACAACCGTTGTGAGGGTGTTTCCCGGAGCGCGGTAGTCGCGGTGAAGGGAGGCCGATACGATTCCGATGTGTTTCTTGATATCCCAGATGCTCTCTCCACTACCGCGTTGATAGCCGAAAATGTTGATATCGTTCTGGTAGCATTGAGGGTGGTCCCCCGAAAGCAGTTGGAGGAGAGTGGATTTTCCGGCGCCGTTTGGGCCCGTTATGAGGGTGTGCTCTCCCGACTTAAGCTCCCAATCGAATCCTTCAAATTGGGTAATGTTTCCGTAACGAATTGAGCAGTCCCGTAAACGGGCAATCGTTTCGAAGGCTTTCGAAGGCTCGGCTGGAGGGGGTGGCAGGTCTGGAATCGCCTTGCGGTCGAGATGAACGATTTGCTTGAATTCCGGTTTTGACAGAACGGTGTCTCGAGAGCCGGATTCGATCAACAGGCCCCTTTGAAGCAGTCCGAGGTGGGTAGCGAAGTTTGGAATGTCGTCAATTCGATTGACCAGAAAAAGAAGGGGTTGACCGGATTCGATGAGTCTATGGGTCAGATTGAGGAGCTCTTCCCGAGAGGCCGCATCGAGGCCTTCGAACGGCTCGTCTAGGATCAGGAGTTCTGGCTTGGAGAGGATCTCCTTTAGGAGCAGTACCTTGCGTGCCTCGCCACTAGAAAGGAGCTTATACCCGCGTTCCAAAATATCCTCGATGTGCATCTCGCGCGAGAGTTCGAGCGCTTCCGTATCTGAGCAGCCGGATTGAAGCAGCATTTCGAGACTGGTCGTTCCGGGATCGAGTCGGTCTAGATAGTCAGTGTCGTCATTCTTGAGTTCTCGTTCGTATATTTCCTGCTGACGCTCGAAGGAAGCCCATCGGATACGGGATGGACGGTCTTTGATCGATCCCATCTCAGGGCGTTCCTTGCCTGTCAGCAAAGCTGCGAGCAGGCCTTTTCCGGAGGCGTTTCCGCCGAGCAAGCACCAGGTTTCACCCGTGCGGGTTTCCCAGTGGTCGATTTGGAGGGTCCGGTAGTGGAGATTCGTCAGGATCATGCGGGATTCAGTGATTGCCAAAAAGAGCTCTCAGGAAAGCTTTTATTCGCTTTACGCGTGTCGCGCGACCTGCATAGGGTTCCCGCTTTCAATTTTTAGAGGACCTCGCGATGAGCAGAAAAAACTATTTCAACACTCTGACTTTAGCTCAGAAACTGGAACAACTCGGACGGTGCCGATTCATGGATCGCTCTGAGTTCAACGGCGTGGAAGCGTTGAAGGGCAAGAAGATCGTGATCGTGGGCTGTGGCGCCCAGGGTCTGAATCAAGGCCTTAACCTGAGGGACTCTGGTTTGGATGTCAGTTACGCCCTGCGTGACGAAGCGATTTCCCAGCAGCGCCAGTCCTGGAAGAATGCCACCGAAAACGGTTTTGTGGCAGGCACTTACGAGGAGCTGCTTCCGACTGCCGACTTGGTCTTGAATCTGACTCCTGACAAGCAGCATGCCGCGGTAGTGGCAGCAGTTCAGCCTCACATGAAGAAGGGAGCATGCTTGTCTTACAGCCACGGATTTAACATCGTAGAAGAGGGTGCGGACATTCGTGAGGATCTGACTGTTGTCATGGTCGCTCCAAAAAGCCCGGGAACGGAAGTTCGTGAAGAGTATAAGCGCGGATTTGGTGTCCCGACTCTTTTGGCGGTTCATACCGAGAACGATCCCAATGGCGAGGGCTGGGATATCGCGAAAGCCTATGCGGCAGGAACGGGTGGCGATCGCGCTGGTTGTCTCGAATCCAGTTTCATCGCGGAAGTGAAGTCGGACCTCATGGGCGAACAGACGATTCTCTGTGGTTTGCTCCAAGCCGGATCGCTTCTTTGCTTCGACAAAATGGTTGAACAAGGAATGGACGAAGGTTGGGCCAGCAAGTTTGTCCAGCACGCCTTCGATACGATTTGCGAATCACTTAAGCACGGTGGCATTACGAACATGATGGATCGCCTTAGCAATCCAGCGAAAATCAAAGCGTTCGAGTTGTCCGAGCAAATGAAGGACATCATGCGCGACCTTTTCGACAAGCACCAAGAGGACATCATGTCCGGCGCGTTCTCATCAGGAATGATGGCGGATTGGGACAACGACGACAAGGACTTGCTCGCGTGGCGGGAAGCGACCAATGAAACCGCGTTCGAAAAATCCAATCCGACTGATGTGGATATTGCCGAACAGGAATACTACGACAAGGGTATCATCATGGTGGCGATGATTCGGGCAGGGGTAGAGTTGGCTTTTGAGTCGATGACTGCTGCGGGAATAAAAGCGGAATCGGCTTATTACGAGTCGCTTCACGAAACTCCTCTCATTGCCAACCTGATTGGTCGCAAGAAGCTTTACGAAATGAACAAGGTAATTTCGGATACGGCAGAGTACGGTTGTTACCTGTTTTCGAATGTCGCGGTGCCCCTGCTTGGAGATTTTATGAAAGGGGTTGATGTGGACGTGATTGGCAAGGGCCTCGACATCCCGGACAATCAAGTGGACAACCAACGCCTCATCGAAGTGAATACGGCAATCCGTAATCATCCCGTGGAAAAAGTTGGAGCCACATTGCGCGGCTACATGACAGCGATGAAGCAAATCGCGGTCGGCTGAATCGGCAGTCGTTTGAAATCAGATTGAGGTAATCGGTGTAGGGGCGTCGCTTGCGGCGACCGCGTTGTCACGCCCATTTTTCCTAATGCGGTCGCCGCAAGCGACGCCCCTACAGAGTGCGATAGAGGGAATGCATCCCTAACGCTCGATTACTTCGATTTTTTGCCACTTTCCGGACCTGAATCGAAGAAAGAATACCGCACCAACGATGCCGAGATTTGCGACGGCGCTGATCCATGCGTAGGTAACCGGCTTGTGGAATACTTCGATTAAGAGATACGAAGGGATTACAAGCAGGAAGATTGAAGTGACTGCGAGGGTAGTCATGACGAATTTAGTGTCACCCGACCCTTTGAGCGCCCCTCCGCTCATTATTATGAGGGAATCGAAAAAGACGATAATGATAAAAAAGCGAAGCAGCTTGATACTCGTTTCCTGTAGTTGAGGAAGGCTGCCACCCGAGGCCTCGTGTATGAACGGGCTAATGAGAATGTCGGGTATCAGCCAATACAAGGTAGCCATTGTAGCACTGTGTATGACAGCCATGTGGAGTGCGGAGTAGGTCGTTTTTACAGCCAGTTCGCTCTTTCGAGCCCCTTGGAACTGACCCACCATTATGCTGGTTGCGGTTCCGAGCCCGATCATCGGAAGGAGACTGAGAAGATTGATGTTCAAAACAATGTTGCTTGCAGCGAGCTCTACCATGCCGATCCGACCGATTAAGAGTACGAAGATCGTGAAACCCATGACATCGAGAAAGAAGTGGACTCCAGAAGGGGTGCCGAAACGGATCATTCGCTGAAACAGCGATTTATCGAACTGCCAACTGGTTCTCGTTTGAAACTTCTCGTTGTTTCGCTTTGAGCAAATGAGCACCGCGTAGGCGACCATGATCGTGGCGGAGGAGACAATGGTTGCGATGGCGGCACCGGCGATCCCCATTTCCGGAAATCCGAACTTCCCAAAAATGAGAGTGTAGTCGAGGACGATGTTTATGCAGGTCATCGACAAGTTCATCCACACGATCGTCCAAGATTTCCCTCTTCCGGAATAAAAACAGGAGAAGGCGCCATTGGCCAAAAAGAAGAACGCTCCGAAATTCAGGATTCTGAAGAAGATAGCCTCGTTCTTTTGAAGCTCAGGGGTGTGACCAATGAGGCTGAATATTTGATCGGAGAACGGGGCAAATAGTGGAAGGATAATCCCTCCGATGACAGCAATGTAGATTCCCTGCCAAACGGAGGGACCCACCTTCTCGGGCTTTTTGGCGCCTGTGTATTGGGCAACAAACGTTGAAGTGTAGAGCGATACGCCCAAGAAGAAGCACAGAATGGAGAAGTTCAGCATGCCTGCAGGCTGTGCTGCCGCCAGTGCATCCGCGGAGTAGCGGGCGAGAAAGACGCGATCCACGAAGATGAGAATCGAATGCGAACCCATGCTGAGAACGAGGGGGATCGCAACGATCAGGAGTTGTCGATAGCCGGCGGGTTCCTGCCAACGTTTTTTTAGTCGTCCCAGCATCAGATGCTAAAGGGAATAGGGGGTGCCGTTTGAAACGGAAGTAAATAATACAGGTCTTTTTGCGAGGTCGGAAATCGAGATTAGAAAACATGCGTTGCGACTTTTTTAGAAAAGAAACGCTTTGAACCGTGTCAGTTTTAATCTAGGGGTAACCCAATATGGTACAGAGCTCATTTGCAGAAAAAGTCGCAATCGTTACGGGAGCCGGGATGGGGATTGGGTTCGAGATTTGTCGTACATTGTCTCGAGAAGGATGTCGCGTTATCTTGAACGATCTTGATGACAATTTGTCGAAAGCGTCTGCAGAGCGAATTCGGTCGGAAGGGGGAAGCTGCCTGGCAATTGCGGGTGATGCGGGAGATCCTGATTTCACGGCGTCCTTAGTGTTGGAAGCGGTCGAGCATTACGGGAGGTTAGACATTGCGATCGCGAACGCAGGAATCACCACCTATGGTGCCTTTCTGGATTATACGGTCGAAAAGTTTCAGAAACTGGTGAGCGTGAATCTTCAAGGGTCCTTTTTTCTCGCCCAAGCAGCGGCTCGGCGTATGAAAGAGCAGAGTACGGGAGGTCGAATTATCTTCATGTCGTCCGTGACCGGGCATCAGTCACATCCTTATTTGGTTCCTTATGGCATGACTAAAGCGGCATTACGAATGCTCGCAAAAGGGCTAGTGGGAGAGTTGTCT
>JAUHWE010000198.1 GCA_030424825.1 Verrucomicrobiia bacterium | reverse complement strand
AATATTGAAGCCCTTGAAGCGAATCAGCGAGAGATCGAGGGATCTCCCCTGAATTCAGAACACCGGTTTGAAGGTGAGACGCTTTTTGTGATGGGAGGACGATCGAGCTATTCGGAGCCGTCCGACTATCCGGGAATGAGCCGGATTTTTCCGAAGAGTGTGATCGAGGTGATCGCGGAAAGTGGCCACAATCCGCACTTCGAGTATCGCGAGGAGTTCGTTTCGCTAGTTGCCAAATTCTTGAAGAGTGACGATGTTGAAGACTGATGGAGTTCCTCATCTTGAAAGTCTTGTGGTTTGCGGTCGCCCTGCTCGATGGAATCTACTTGGGAGTACTCGTTCACGAGCTCGGACATGCGTTGGTCGCGCTGGTGATGACGAAGCAGCCTGTGACCTTAAGAGTCGGCAGAAGCCGGGAACCGATTAAACTACAGCTAGGACGCTTGTCGATAGAGCTAGGCATCGCGGGGTTTCGGTATGGATCTACCTCCTATGACCGGACTTTAGAGACCCCATCCACTCAGCGTTGGATTATCGCGGGAGGCCCCGCCGCGACTCTGGTCATTACGATTAGTTTGGGAGCTAGCTTATGGTGGTTTGAGCCTTGGGGCTGGATTTGGATCGGCCTGTTTGGATGCTTTGTCGCTAATTTTCGGATACTAGTCACAGCGCTATGGCCGATGGAATATCCTAACCCGGAGAATGAAGAGGACGTTTGGCTTAGCGATAGCCTCGATTTTTGGCGAATGGGAAAACGGTAGATTGCAGCCTGTTCTGCTCTAGCTGGCTGAACGGGCATTAAAGCAGCGGAGCACTCAGTACTCGAGGAGTTCGCTCGCTTTTACTTCAAACATTGCCCGGTCTTCATTGGCGATGATCAAAGTGTCTTCGTCGTCCCAGCAAATCGCTTCGCACTGCCCCGCGCGAATACGCATCATCCTAGCGTGTCCTTGAAGGTAATTGTGGGATGCTTCCGGACGCTCGAACACCCAGACGCTAGAGGTTGTGAGAACCGCGAGTCGTTTGCCATCGGGAGTGGCGTCCGCCCCAGTGACTCGAGGACCGATGTCGAATTCACCGATGAGTTTGGGCCGGTTGACTTCGTTCCGTTGGAGCGGATCAAAGCGGTAGAGCCTCGTAATTGTGTCGCCCAAACTCTTAGTCAGGAGAAACAAGTCGCCCTGAGCCCAGAAAAGGGCTTCGCAGTCAAAGATTCTTCGTTTGGGTGGAAACTCCGTTTGGTCGGGGTATTCGAAGTGATAGGATTCGCCCTCTATTTGCGGACTGCTTTCCAGAGTGAGGGGTTCCCTTAGAACGTGGATGGCGAGGTCGCGGCGCGTGTTTCTGAAATTCCCAAAGTCGCCAATGTAGAGATTTCCCGAATTGTCGGTGGTGATGTCCTCCCAGTCTACATTCGGAAAACGAGTGGGATGGGTTCCGGCGAGCGACCCGTTCCTGCGCACTGCGAAAAGTTGGGATCCGCCCGACGAGTCGTTATGAACCCAGTAGAGATCGCTGGACTGACGACTCTTTGTTATTCCGCTGCATTCCCGGATGCTGATTTCTGCAATCTGGGTGTAGGGCTCCAGCGTGCCACCGGCTGAAGTAAAAGGGAATGTGGCGCTGGTGAATCCTGAGAGAATGGCGATCCCCATGAGCTTTCGAGCAGAGTTGTGGGTCAGCATTTTGGAAAAATGGGTAGCATTTGAGAGGAGAAAGACGGTTTCCGGTTGCTTCCTCAAGGCAATGATCTACTGAGAATGCGTTTTGTCCTTTGAGCGGTCTCCCGCTAAGTTAGTTCCATGGGGTAGGTAGCGTAATTAAAGGGTTCCGCAGAACGTTCGCTAGAAAATAGGATTTCAAATATGAGTGATTTACAGCAGCAGAACAGTCAATTCACCGTGCTGATCGTTGATGACGACGATGAAATTCGCTACTCTTTAGGGCGGGTATTGGGAAGCAGAGGCTATCAGATCGACACCGCTTCGAGCGGAGAAGCAGGAATCGAGAAGGTCAAGAGTGGCCCCGCGCCCGATCTGATTTTCATGGATATCCGGATGGGTGGCATCACCGGTTTGGAGACGCTGCAGCACATGCGGTCGATCAACTCGAATCTGCAAATCATCCTCATGACGGCTTTCGGAACCGCGCAAACGGCAATCGAGGCGATGAAATTCGGAGCCTATGATTATGTGATGAAGCCGTTTGATCCGGAGAAAGTTCTCAGTTTGGCTGCGGCGGCGATCAATGCCACGCGGGACCTGAAATCGGTTTCGAAATCCAGCAAGAAGGTCAACAGCGAAGACTATAAGGAAGGCATCGTGGGGAATTCCGCGGCGATGCAGGAAGTATTCAAAATCATCGGCCAAGTTGCAGCGAGCGACGCCACCGTTTTGGTTACGGGTGAGAGCGGTACGGGTAAGGAGCTCATCGCGAATTGCATCAATCAGCACAGCCTGCGCTCGGGGGGACCCTTCACCGCAGTCAATTGCGCGGCGATTCCAGAGAATTTGATCGAGAGCGAGCTGTTCGGACACGAGAAAGGCAGTTTTACCGGAGCGACCGCCCAACGGATTGGGAAGTTCGAACATTGTGATCGCGGGACCATTTTCCTGGATGAAATCGGGGACATGGCTTTGGCGACGCAAACGAAGATTCTGCGTGTCCTTCAGGATGGCGAAATTCAGCGGGTCGGCGGGTCCGAAACCATCAAAGTCAACGTGCGTGTGATCGCTGCCACGAACAAGGACTTGGAGAAAATGGTTCAGGAAAAGGAGTTTCGGGAAGATCTTTATTACCGCTTGAACGTATTTAGAATTAGGGTACCCTCTTTGAGAGAACGGGTGGAAGACATTCCCGATATTGTCGACTACATGCTGCAGAAGCTTGTTAAAGAGCGAAAGGCTAAGGCGACCCGCCTGTCCGATGAAGCTATGGCTACTCTGGTCCACTATCCTTGGCCGGGTAATGTCCGCGAATTAGGCAATGTTGTTTATCATAGCGCGGTTGTCGCTCAGGGAGACATCATCCTGATGAAGGATCTCCCGGACACGTTATTGAAGTCTGGCGAGGGTTCGGTCGCAGTCACTGATCCCGCAGTGCCTTCGGCGGTTGCCGCTCCAGAATCAAAGCCTCTAACCGCAAGTGCCACACCCCCTGCCATGCCGGGCGAGACCAGACCGCCCATGGACCTCCCTGACGCCGGTTTGATCATGGGCGATACGCTCCAATCGAGTTTCGACACGATCTACGAGAAGGTGAAAGAGCGTGAGGGGAAGCGAATTCTGTCTTATATCGAGAAGGAGATGATTCAGCGGGCGGTTTCAGATACCGGAGGGAATCAGGCCCGAGCGGCGGATATCCTAGGCATTACTCGAAACACCCTTAAAAAGCGTTTGGACGAGTATGCCACCGAAGGTGATTGAAGTGGCTAACGCGATGATTTCGCTGGGGCGTATTGACGCTAAATAATTGTAAAGGCTTGCAGAAATCGCCGAAATGGGATGCGAAGTAGGGTATGAATACTGCGTTGATGTTTTCCGGCCAGGGGGCCCACAAAGTGGGCATGGGCAAAGACTTGTGCGAGAACAGCCCTCTCGCCCGCGAAATTTATGACCGGGCGGATCAGTTGCTCGGTTGGAAATTGTCGGATTTTAGCTTCGAAGGTCCTGAGGAGATGCTCATCAAAACCGGAATTTGCCAGCCGGCTTTGTTCACTCACGGATACGTGGTTTACAAGCTGCTGGAAGAAAAGGGCTTTCTTAGCGAAGCGACTACTGCGATGGGGCTCAGTCTGGGCGAAGTGACCGCGTTCGCAGTTTCGGATGTTTACGACTTTGAAACGGGACTCAAGATTGTGGCGGAACGCGGCCGTCTAATGCAGGAAGCTTGCGAGACCAGCGATGGCGCAATGGCTGCGGTCATCGGTGTGGATCGGGAAACGGTCGCGGCATTCTGCGAGGAGCACGATGTGGAGATGGCGAATTTAAATTGCCCCGGCCAAATTGTCATTTCGGGCGAGACCGCGAAAATCGAGGCGGCGGTCGAGGCTGGAAAAGCGCAAGGCTTCCGTCGGATCATGACGCTTAATGTCGCTGGCGCCTACCATAGTCGATTGATGCGTCCTGCCTGCGAGCCCTTCAAAGAATTCCTCGCTGACATTGAGCTTTCGAAGCCAAAATATACGGTTTTTTCAACCACAACAGGCACAAGGATTTCCGACCCAGAAGATATTAGAAAGGCCCTCATAGCGGCCCTCGTCTCACCGGTCTATTGGGAAGACTGTATGGTGGCAGCCGCTGCCAATGGAGCGGATATGTTCTACGAGCTGGGAGTTAATGGTATCCTCAAAGGGCAACTGAAACGCACGAACAAAGATCTCGCCAGCGCTAGCTTCGAAACTTGGAAAGAGATCGCGGCGATTTCAGTCGAGTGCTGAGTTTAAGGCTCGATTCTGCGTAGACGGTTTGACAGCACCTTGGCTTATTTTAGTGGACCCGTTACAAGGGTCCCAAATGTCTAAATTCGTATTTTCCAAACGGCCTAATTCCCTTGTGCCTTGTCGAAGGCGTAGGCGAACTGCTCGGCAAAAGGGACAAACTTAGGGAGTTTTCTGAAATATTTATCGGTATCGGCCAAGGAATAGAATTCGGTCTCCAGTTCTTCGAAGTTCATTCGGTTCTGAGGGGTCCAACGAGTTCGCGTCGTCGATCGATGTCGAAAGGAAAAGGGGTGCCGAGCTTGACTGCGGCACGATCTACGACGTTAGCCACATCCTTCATCCCAATATTGGTGAAACCCTCCGAAGCTTCTGGGTAACTGGTTCCCGTCGAATTGTAGAAATACTGCCAGAATCCACCCTTGTAGACTTCCAGATGCAACCAATGGAGTGAATAGAGAAGGACTGCCTCCCAAGGCGCCGATTGAATTGACTCCAACCATTTCTCTCGCCCCTCGTAGAAATTGAACTGGTCTCCGTAGGGCTGGTAAATTCTTGGGTATTTCCGGGGCTGGTTGAAAAGGACGTTTAATATAGGTTCTACTTTCTGAATGATATGCTCACGGCATTTGATTCTTAATCAATTCTTCGATCAATGGAAAGGGGGCAGAAGAATTAGCCATGCTGACATTGAAGCTCCTTTTGTGGGTTTCATTCTCTCTTGGTGAGGCGGATCGGGCTCGATCTCGACCTACTCTACTAAAAGGTACTATCACAATATTCATCAGGGCTAGCTGATTTATTTCCAAGCAGTAGTGATTGTGAATCGAGGACCCATCCTGGGTGAAATTTCAGTATTCTGGCTATGGATTGTTGTTGGCTGCGGGTTAAACTCAGGCCGGGAGGGAAGCCTTTGAGTCACTGAATATACTCGAAACTGCGTTCGAGGAAGTCCTCATTTGAGAATCATTGGGACGAGTTGTGGCTGCTACCCGAGTAGGGAAATTGTCCAGATTCGAGGTATTAATTCAAAATTCCCACTTCGCGACTTGAAAGGGGAGTGAGGAGTTACCAAGTTCTTCGGCCTCAATGCAAACGGACCACAAGCGAAATTTCAGCATCATTGCCCATGTCGACCATGGGAAGACAACTTTGTCGGACCGGTTGCTGGAGCATACTGCGACCGTTACACAGCGCGTATTGACTGAGCAGCATCTCGACTCAATGGATCTTGAGCGAGAGCGGGGGATCACGATCAAGAGCCACCCGGTGACCATGCACTACAAGGCCAAGAACGGGGAGCTGTACCAGTTGAACCTCATGGACACACCCGGCCATGTCGACTTTTCCTACGAAGTGTCCCGGAGCCTGGCGGCTTGTGAGGGGGCTCTGCTTTTGATCGATGCGGCTCAGGGAGTCGAGGCGCAGACTGTGGCCAATGCGAATCTGGCGGTAGAACAGAATCTGGTGATTATCCCGGTGATCAACAAAATCGACCTTCCCAGTGCGAATCTGGATTTGTGCTTGAAACAGCTGGAGGATCTTTTGGCGATCCCGGCGGAAGAAGCCATTCTCGCCAGTGCGAAAAACGGGATTGGTATCGAGGATATCCTGGAAGCGATCGCTCTACGTATTCCGCCACCGAGATGGACCGATTGCCCTCAAACGCGGGTGGGTATTTTCGACTCGGTTTACGATGCCTATCGAGGGGCGATTGTCTACATTCGAGCATTTTCGGGAGAAATTAAGCGAGGCGACCAGATTGTCATGATGAGTGACAATACACGGGCGGAAGTAAAAGAGGTAGGTGTATTCACCCCTTCGATGCAAAAATCGGAAGCTCTCAACGCGGGTGATGTAGGCTATCTGGTTTGCAATATTAAGAACGTTGCGGAAATCAAGATCGGCGACACCATTACCCACTATCACAATCAGGCGGAGGAGATGCTGCCGGGGTACCAGGAAGTACGGCCGCTTGTTTTTTCCGGGATTTATCCTGTGGATACATCGGATTTTGAGAAACTAAAAGCGGGGATGGGAAAACTGCAGCTGAACGATGCCGCTTTCAGTTTTCAGGCCGAAAGCTCGATGGCTCTAGGGTTCGGTTTCCGCTGCGGGTTTCTCGGTTTGCTGCACATGGAGATTATTCAGGAGCGAATTCGGCGTGAGTACGATGTCGATATAATCTCCACGTATCCAAGTGTTATTTACAAGGTGGAAAAGGTGACTGGGGATATAATCGAGGTAGACAATCCGATCAACCTGCCGGACCCCTCAGCAATTGAGCGCATCATGGAGCCCACCATTAAAGCGACCATCCACGTGCCGAACGACTCGATAGGAGACATTTTGAATCTCGTGATGGACAAGCGGGGTGTTTGCGATCACACAGAGACTCTCGACGAAACTCGTTTGATGATCGTGTGCAACCTCCCGCTTAACGAGATTCTGGTCGATTTCAACGATCGCTTAAAGAGCATCACGCGTGGATACGGATCCATGGACTATGAGCTCGACGAGTATCGTGAGTCTAAACTGGTGAAGATGGACATTATGGTAAACGGCGATCCGGTGGATGCGTTTTCTTCGATCGTGCACCAGGACAAGGCGCGTGAGAAAGGTAAGGTGCTTTGCGAGAAGCTGGCGGACATTATACCGATGCATCTTTTCAAGATAGCCGTTCAGGCAGCCGTGGGGGGCAACATTATCGCCCGGGCCAATGTGAGGGCTATGCGGAAGGACGTTACTGCGAAATGCTATGGCGGGGATATCAGCCGTAAGCGAAAACTCCTCGACAAGCAAAAGGAGGGAAAGCGGAAGATGAAGAATATCGGAAACGTCTCCATCCCGCCTGACGCGTTTATCAAGGTATTGAAGAACGATTAGTCCTGAGCAACGCTTGGATTCGATAGCGGCTTTTTTTCAAACTCATTGGGAGAATTCAAAGACTACTCTATGGTGACACGGAACTGTAGTTCAGCGGTCCCGGTTGAGAGAAGTTCACCCGTGAAGCTCCAAGAGATGGGACCGGATTGACCCGTGGCTGGAGTGGTGATTTCGCTGATGATAAGACCTGTGGGAATGCTCACTTCGCTGGAATCGAGAAATACGCTGAAAGTCGGTGTTTGGTCTTCCACTCGAATTTCGGTTATGGGTCCTGAACCCAGATTTTGAAGGATGAGGGTGTAAGTGAGCACCTCGCCTGGTCGAGCAAGTGATTTATCCACCGATTTGAGGATTTGAAGTCGGGCTTCGTCGCCACTCACCAAGATGGTGTCGGAAACATTTTTTA
>JAUHWE010000197.1 GCA_030424825.1 Verrucomicrobiia bacterium | reverse complement strand
TAGGACGCTATCCGGATTGTCGATTATCGGGTAGCCACCAGAATACTCATCCTGCCACCGCAGGGCTCCGCCAACCGAGAACCCGTTGAGGGCACCCTCGCGGAATTGATAGTTGGTGACGAGGTTGAAGCGCCATTCGCGCTGCTCTGAATTCGGCTTGCCTTCGTTTCCCTTGAGGGCGAAGTAGTCGAGTAGGAAGTCGTTGCGGTTTTCGAGGGTTGTGACGCCGTTAAGCGGCTCGGCGGGAGCGTTCCAGTCAAGCCATCCATACTGTTCCAAGTGAGGGATCCAGAAGCCTTCCAGAATCTTCTCCAATCGCGGAGCGAAGTTGGTGAGGACGGTTTCTTGTCTCGCCGCATTGAATGCGATTCTCCAATTCCTTGTTGGGTTGATGATGAACTCGGCTTCCATTCCTTTCGCTGAGATATCCTGAGTATCGGTTATTTGTCCCGCCCACTGTGTAGTGGATTGCCCATTGGCCCGTTCGCTGAAATTGTAGGCTTCTTTCAGCGGGTCCGTCAGGAAAGGCGCGACCGATGCCCGCGCATCGTAGACCTCGCTCAGGTAGGGATATTCTTCCGCGACGAGATCGGCGTAGGATATGGCCTCAGTGATTATACCGTCTTCGTCCATCTCAGGTACCTCTCCGCTAAAGGGAGTGTCTCCGGGAACGTAGCCGTACTCGTCGACCAAAAAGGCTTCATCGACCATGCGATCGCCTGCTTCGCCTTCTGCATTGTCCAATAGGTAGACGGCCCTATTCAGCTGTCCCCAATGGGTGAACATACCCGAGATATTTTGATTGTAGTTGTTCGAGGTTGGTGCGGTCGCTCCGGCGAGAACAGCCTCGTACCAATTGATTCGAGCCACGAACTTATTGTCCCACATATAAAAGCTGATACCGTAGTCCGTGCTTTCCCCAGTAGGCGAAGCGACGGGATTTCTGAGTTCGTCGACACGATCAGTCGCAGGTATGAAGTTTTCGCTTGTGTTGTAGTGGAACGTAATGTCGTCGAAGGCTTCCGGAAGTTTGACCATATCCTTAGGCCAGTAGAGAACACCGCCGTATCCGAAGGTTGACTCTTTTTTCTCGATGAAGTTTCCGTCCTCAAGATGCCAATATTCGGGTCTCACGTCAGAGAGTTCCTCTACTCCGATTAGGTTCGGTTCAGAGTTGAGCCAGTTTTCAATGGTATCTTCGCGATAGCCCATATTTACGACCAGGAGGTTGTCCAGTAGTTTGGACTGCGTATTGACCGCAAGGGAAGATATGGAAGTCTCCTGAAGCCGTACGTTCTTGGAAGGAACCCGGACGGGAGTATACGAATGCGTCAACCATTGCTCGTCGCCATTGGAATGGTCCACATCGGCAATTACGTCTTGGTCGGTTATTCCCGCGCCGCGGTTCCAGCTGACTTTCTCGTAGGTGTTTCCAAGCGTGCTGCGCAAGTCGTAGTAGGCGGGAGTCAGCTCGAAATCACTCAGTTGGAAACCCGGATTCCACGCATCCAATTGCGGTGGCCCAATATAAACCAGATTGGGTATATTGCGCGAATTGTTTGCAGAGAAGACAGAATTGGGAACCCCGATATGATGGGGTAGATTGACGCCTTGACCGTAAGAATTCTGAGTCCAGTTAATACGACGTTCATTATACACATTCTCGTCTGCAAGAATGGTCAATGTGTGGTTGCCCAATATCTTAGCGAGATTATCATTGTTCATGGTATCCGCGAAGTCGTACTTCACGAATCCCGTGAAACGAAACGATTCGCGTTGTTCGTCGATCGTGTTCTGGCCCGCTTTCGTCATAATGACCGGGCGCCCGAAGTTCGGGTTTGGCATGGGTTCGTAATTGCCGGATTCGACATAGTTTGGATCGGCGGGCAGCAACAGTGTTTCGTTGACGTCGAAGGTGACCGTTGAAGCGCCTCCATTCAAGGCGGTGTAATTGTCGCGATAAAGGTCCTGATAGTCGTAGGCGATTTCGAAGCCGCCCTTACCCTCCCAAAAACTTTGGGTAAGCGCGACGTTGTAGTTGAAGAAGTCGCGGGTGTAGTAGTCGTTGTCCCAGCCGAGGTTCATCCGGCTGAAATCAAAGGTCTCCAGATCGAGAAACCCTTGGTCGAGCCAACCGGTTCCGTTGATCTCACCGAGATTTCCTGGGTACAGTCCTTGGGGCGCTCCGCCGTTGTTACCGCCGGTGCCTCCACGCACGTTTCCAGTGGGGGGGCCTCCCGACCAGTAGTTGGGGACTTCATTGAATTGAGGCTGGGATCTCCTCTCGATGTCAGCGCCGCGATACTGATCGGTGTAGCCAAACGCGGGGCTGTCCAGGCCGTTGCTGCCGTCCCAAACAAATCCATACGAGCCGGCGCCCCAGCGAATGTTCCGGTAAGCCAAAGCCCCTCCCTCGTCTCGTAGAAGGTATCCCGCAGCAATGTAAGCGTCCTTTTCTTCCTGTGGCCAAAAATTTTCGTTATTCCATTGGTTGGTATTCGGGCCTTCGTGGTGGCGGGTGCCGAATGGATTTCTGTAATCCCTGACGCGTTGAGAGGAATTTTGCCTCGCTGGGAGATCGAGAAAGGTGGAAAGGTTGTTTTGGGGCAGAAGAACGTCGGGAGAATTTCCGATTATTTCGCCGCGTTCGAGATGCCCTCTCAGTATCGTGTTTTCGTTTCCGAATGGACGGTAGGTAAACGCCGTGTAGATGCGGTCGTCATTCTTGTAGGTTGGGCGCTGACGATATTGGGTTCGGTCCATGAGGCCGTTGACGCGGATAGCGAGCTTGTCCTCCATGATGACTCGATTGATCCCAAACGAGGCGCGGTAGGAAGGGTCCTTGCCTCCGGAACCGATGCGCGTGCTAATCTCATTCGAATCGCGGAATTGAGCCTTGGCCATTCCGTTATTAATAAGTCCCGCCGGAGAACCCAGACCGAAGAGAAAGGAGTTCGCTCCGCGGTTGATATCGATACGCTCGGTATTGTAAGAGTCGAAGGGAATATCCGTAACGAAGAAATTACGCGTACGGTCGGGAGCGGCGAGACCGCGAATGCGGGACGTCCCGTCCGGTTCGCGACGAGCGCCGCCAGTACTGGTTTCGCCTTCACCGCCTTCGTTGGCTCCGGTGAAATTACCGAGGATTCCGGCGACCTCGGAGCTGGTGGTGTATTGAAGAAGTTCTTCAACGCCGGTAGCTCCCAAATCGTCCATGAACTCCTTGGTGATCACTTGGATTGCCGCGCCGGTATCTTTTAGAGAACCACTCAATCGTCCACCTGCCATGGTTTGAGAGGCGTAGTAGCCGCTGTCACCGGCGGCATCGATAGTAAATGGGGAGAGTTCGAAAACCTCCTCTTCCTCGTCGTTCTGTGCCCAAGCCGTATAGGTGGCGCAGAGAAAACCGCATCCAATGAGGACAGTCTTCGAAATATTATTGTAAGGGTGTTTATTCATGGGTGATCAGCCGTTGTTAGTTTGTAGGAATGCAAAAAGGCCAGTCACGCTCAGCCGCTTCACCATCCAAGGACGATGAAGCGACTACCGTTAAGGTGATCAGCCAGATGCGGTTAGGTAAAACTCTTTGTTTTCGGGGAAAGGAAAATGGGGTACTGCGGTACGTCGTAGGATGGATAGTGCTTCGGTAATTACAGCTTATTAGGGTTAAACCCTCGGATTCTACCGTCGCAACTAAGAAGGGGTGTAGTTCGGAAGAGACAATGGGTTTGGCTGACTGAGAGTGTCAAATATTAAATGTCAGTAAATGTCAGACAAGGAGTGAGCCCTTAGAGACTGCAACGATTCTATGATGAATTCCGGCGGTTAGCTTAAGATGCAATGTGTCTTGCTGGGATGCC
Source organism: Verrucomicrobiia bacterium (assembly GCA_030424825.1). GTDB lineage: Bacteria > Verrucomicrobiota > Verrucomicrobiia > Opitutales > Opitutaceae > Pelagisphaera. Next base: position 3,907 of record JAUHWE010000197.1, on the reverse strand, counting down.
ATTGGAATCTTGCACAATTTGGTCTGGATGCGGTACTTGGAATCTTCCTCAAAGGCACCCTCAAGGTGGGAAATCACAATGCTTGTTATGGGGCAGTGATTGTTTGAATTAGCAGAAATCCTATTGGAATTTGCTTGTGAACATCATTTCTAGCTGACTAACCACATCTTCTGCTATTCGGGAAATCCACCACTTCTTGCAGTATTTAGTAAATGGATATAAGTTTCTGATTGAGTGGGTTGACTAGCCCGTCTTTTCCCGTTCTTTCAGAGCCATTTTGTTTTTGCCTAGTTTAAAAGTAAGTGGCGGTTAGAAAAGAGTATCCGAATGCGTGGGGGAGATTTTGTAAATCGCATTCGCTATGTTGTGAATTGGTATTTGCGGTCGGCTTTTGCTAAGGGGTGATCCCCTTTGAATTATGGATGAGTTCGGAATTGGGCTTTTGAACCAGAGCGTTTTCAATTGGTTCAGAGGCTTCCGTGGACTTCTCGAAGGTTCATTATTGAGAATTCGGTTAAAAGGGGAAATGCTAATTGTTGGCACGATTATAGTTTGAACGTGTAATTATATAAAAGATACTATCAGGAGGATGGTTGTCGTCGAGGACTATTGCTTTTCGGTGTTAGCCTAAAGCATTCGAAATTTATCATGTCTGAGTATGATGGTTAATGGTCGCGAATCTGCAGTGCCGATTGGCTTTTCGAGGTACCTTTCAGTCAAAATTCGGTAGTTCTGACACGCTTAATTGAGGTAACTGTTCGTGTCGTGAATCCAGCTTAGTATGACAAGAGAATCAAGGTGATATGGGTAATGGATAACACGATTGATCGAATTTTCTATCCGTTGACTCGAGCGGGATGAAGGCTCTTGTTGCTGGGTGGAGCAGAAGATTCGGATTGATGACTGTTGGTGCTTCGAGCTGATGGGCGTTTCCGCAGAGTGCTCCCGTGCCGCATGCATCGGAGAGCTTGGCTTTCAGGAGCGGGAAGCACTTCCTCCGATTTCGCACTGTTGCAACAATGCGGCCAAACGATTTCACCACGGTTACTTCGAATACAATGGCATCTCGTCAATCCGTCATGATTGATGTCGAATAATTACCAATGTACGATTCAATGAACGTCGTTGAAGCAGTGCCAACTACTTCTCCAGAGCAGCGGTTCTAATTGACTTCAATTTCTGAAATCGGCAGCGACGGTGAATTAAAGTTATGTCTAGTCGTTCGTCTATTTTTAGATGAGTTGGCCGGTCACGTAACGCCGCTCCAATGCAAAAATGCAATGGAGCGGCTACCGTAATCAGTGATCAGCCAGTTGCGGTAAAAGTCGTAATCTAAAAATAGGGAATATTGAAAAAAGAGAGATGTAGTGGGGTCGTTGCTGATATGTGGTCAATCAGCGCTTTTTGGGAAACTGCGATTGTAAGCTACACAATCGAAGCGGCCTGTCAATGGAAAGATGTCTGTTTCTGTCAGAGGCGAGGACCCTAGGCGATGATGCCCCAGGACGCGATATGCCCAGCGAAGTCATTTTTTAGTCGGGCAAACTTCTAAGGCTGGAGGGATTCTCATCCTTGTTGCGGTATGTTTGTCCGAAACTCAATCCCGGCACTTTTGACGGTGGTTTCCTGGTACAGCGAATCCGGTAACCAATAAAAAAAGACCCGGCGAAATGCCGGGTCCTTGAAAAATGATGAGCTTCAGTTTCGTTTAGAAGCGGAAGGTGTTGGTCCAGAGAATCTGTCTTGGCGGTTCGAAGCGTGCACGTGCCGCCGTTCCGTCTGGCTGGAAGCGATGGATCTGAACGTCAGCGTTGTCCCAATTCTGGACGTTGCGTACGTTGATCTGAGAGCGCCAATCGACATCGCCGAACTTCTTGCGGTAGCCGAAGGTCAAGTCGATCGCCAGGTCATCCTCGACAAGGAATGGCGAGCTTACGATAGGGAGGATGAGGCCAGACTCGGGATCCACCGAATTTGGAAATCCGCCCGCGTATTCATCTTGCCAGCGTGCGGCCCCTCCGATGGAGAATCCGCTGAGCCTGCCTTCACGGAAGGTGTAGTTGGTAACGACATTGAATCGCCACTCGCGTTGCTCAGGATTGGGCTTCCCCTCATTGCCTTTGAGGGCGTAGTAGTCGAGAAGGAAGTCGTTGCGGTTGTCGAGGGTGCTGTCGCCTTGTAGCGGTTCAACGGGGTTGTTCCAGTCCAGCCAGCCAAACTGCTGGAGGTGAGGTGCCCAGAAGTCCTCGATGATCTTTTCCAATCTTGGAGCGAAGTCCGTGAGAACGGTCTGCTGCTTGGCCGCGTTGAAGGCGATACGCCAGGACTTGGTTGGATTGAGGATGATCTCGGCTTCCATTCCTTTTGAGGAGATCGTTTGGGTGTCGGTGATGGCTCCGGCCCATTGTGTATTGACACCTCCATCCTGGAGCTGACGGAAGTTGTAGGCTTCTTTCAGCGCGTCGGTGAGGAATGGGGCGACAGATGCTCTCGCAGCCTTGGCCTCCTCCAGGAACGGGAAGTCTTCGGCTAGGAACTGCTCGAGTGTTTGATCTGATTCGTTCAGCCCCGTTTCAGGATCAAAATCGTCAGCGATTTCGGCTAGGAACTCCTCGTCGAAGACGCCGTCTTCGTTACGGTCAATCTTCCAGATGTTCCGGTTGAGATTACCCCAGTGGGTGAACATACCGGAAATATTCTGGTTGTAATTGTTCGAGGTTGGGGCGGTGGCGCCCGCAAGCTGAGCATCATACCAGTTCAACCGTGCGACTATTTTATTGTCGAACATATAGAAGCTGACACCCCAGTCTTCACTCGCACCGGTGGGTGAGGCAACGGGTTGCCGTATTTCGTCGACGCGATCAGTCGCTGGAATGAAATTCTCACTGGTATTGTAGTGGAATGTGATGTCGTCAATCGCTTCTGGGAGATTAATGATATCCTTAGGCCAGTAGAGAACTCCGCCGTATCCAAAAATAGACTTCGTATTCTTGATGAAGTTTCCTTTTTCGATCGTCCAGCTTTCCTTGCTCAAGTCCGCGACTTCGTCGGGACCGATTAGGTCCGCTTCTGTATTGAGGTAACTTTCAACCGTATCCTCGCGATAACCTAAGTTGGCGACGAGGTGATTGTCTAGGAACTTGGACTGCGTATTGACCGCCAATGACTTCACTGTGACCTGTTGGAGGCGGTAGTTTTTAGTTGGAACCTCTGTGGGCGTATAAGTATGCGACTGCCAGGATTCGTTACCGTTTGAACGGTCGAGACCCAAATTCTCTGCGGTGGCGTCGGGCCCAAGGTTCCAGCTGAGCTTTTGGTAGGTATTGCCAATCGTGCTGCGCAGATTGTATTCAGCCGGATAAATCTCGAAGTCCGATACTTTGGTGTAGTCGTCCCACGCATTCAGCTGAGGGGGTCCAATGTATACCAGGTTGGGAATGTTCCTGACATTGTTGGCGGTTTGTCGCGCGTTGGCGGGGCCGATGTGGATTGCGGGATCCGGAGTTCCAAACGAGTTGTTGACGAAGGGAACGCGACGCTCGACGTACTTGTTGTTGTCCGCAAGGAGCGTCAGGGTGTGGTTGCCTAGGATCTTAGCCAAGTTGTCATTGTTTAGACTATCTGCGAAATCGTGCTTTACAAATCCGGTGAACCGGTAGGTTTCGCGCTGCTCGTCGATCGCAGTCCGGCCCGACTTCGTCATAATAACGGGACGCCCGAAATTGGGGTTGGGCATGAAATCGTAATTGCCCGTCTCGGCATAATTTGGATCTGCCGGAAGTAGAAGATGCTCGTTAGTGTCGAACGTAACAACTGCGTTGCCGCCGTTGAACGCAGTGAAGTTGTCCCGGTAAAGGTCCTGATAGTCGTATCCAATTTCGAAACCGCCTCTGCCTTCCCAGAAGGA
>JAUHWE010000196.1 GCA_030424825.1 Verrucomicrobiia bacterium | reverse complement strand
ACGTTGACCCAGATGACGGAGATCCTTTTCTACACCGACGGCATCATCGAGCAAAAAACGAAGAACGGAAAGGAATGGGGTGTTGAGAATCTGGAAGAAACCGTCCTTGACCATGAAAGCGACGACTTGCCGAAACAACTTAGGGCGATCTCACAAGTATTGAAGGACTCGGCGGGGGCTGAAGAACTTTCGGATGATGTTTGCATCATCGCAGTCAGGCTATTTCCCAACTGAAAGGTTGCAACGGGCGCTGCGCCAGCCAACAAACCTGAGCCTGATTTATAACTTCAATTTTTGCTGGCATGCTTTCTGTAATTTCACCCGCCAAAACGCTCGACTTCGATTCACCGTGCGATTGTAGCGAATTCACTCGACCCCGCTTTCTCTCTCAATCCCGCGAGCTGATTGCGATTCTGAAGGAAAAGCCAGTCGCCGAGATCCAAAGCCTGATGTCGCTCAGCGACACGCTCGCCACCCTCAACGCTCGAAGATACAAAAAGTGGAAGGCTCCCTCGAAACGGGGTCAAACCGCTCGCCAAGCCGCGTTCGCCTTCATGGGCGATGTCTATCAGGGCTTGAATTTTGCGTCTTTGGAATCTGGGGACCAAGAGTATGCTCAGGAACACCTTCGCATTCTTTCAGGCCTCTACGGCGTACTCCGTCCCCTCGACCTCATAGCTCCTCATCGCCTCGAAATGGGCACTTCCCTAGCCAATCCGAAAGGCCGTTCCCTTTACGCATTTTGGAACGATGCTCAAACGAAGTTCATAAACCAGGAAGCGAAACGCACGCGATCCAAGCACCTCCTCAATCTTGCCTCCGACGAGTATTTCAAGTCGATAAAGCCAAAGCAGTTGAAAGTGCCCGTAGTCACTCCACGATTCCTGGATTCCAACGATGGCAAATCCTTCAAGGTAATGAGCTTCTATGCCAAACGAGCGCGAGGATTTATGGCTCGATGGACCATTCAAAACCGAATACAGGACCCGGAGTCCCTAAAAGACTTCAGCGAAGACGGGTACCAATTTGACGAGGATCGCTCGGAGGAAGACCGTCCCACTTTCATCCGTTCACATAATTAGATAGCTCTGGCGGTCCTAACCGCCAAACTCGTTACTCCCAATCTGCCGCCGCTTCCGCGCATCGAATCCCGTCCAGCGCGGCGGACACGATCCCTCCTGCAAAGCCGGCTCCCTCGCCACAAGGATACAACCCTTCGACTTCAGGATGCTCCAGCGACTCTGGATCTCTGGGGATTCTGACGGGTGAACTGGTACGCGTTTCGAATCCGATCAAGTTGGCATCCTGCGTCACGTACCCGTTCATCGATTTACCAAAATGCCGCAAGCCTTCCTGGATTCGGTCCGCTACGCCCTTCGGAAGCAGGGCATGAATCGGCGCGGGAGTGAGCCCCGGAAAATAGCTCGAATCGGGCAAATCTGACGAATCCCGCTTCTTCAAAAAATCTCTCATTCGCTGGGCAGGAGCCCTTTGCTCACCTCCCCCTGCCTGCGACGCGACCCGTTCCATCTTCTTTTGGAAGGCAACGCCCGCTAGCACACCATGTTCGGGCTTCAGGTAATTGGTGTCTTCCGGCTCGATAGTTACCACAAACCCGCTATTGGCAAAGGGCGAATCACGGCGGGCGAGCGACATTCCATTGACCACGACCTCGTCGTTTTCAGTCGCGGATGGAACGACGAACCCGCCCGGACACATGCAAAAGGAATGCACTCCTCGATCTCGGATTTTCGTCGCAAGACTGTAGCTCGCTGCAGGTAGCATCGGATGCCGACTCGCTTTTCTTTTGTAGGAATACTGGATGCTATCGATGAGTGGCTGAGGATGTTCGATGCGCACTCCAACCGCAAAGGGCTTCTGCTCCATTCGCACCTTTTCGCGCAATAGCAGTTGATAGACATCCCGAGCGCTGTGGCCGGTAGCCAACACGACCGCATCTCCCAAATACTCTTGTCCCTCCTTGGTGGATACACCAAGAACCCGCTTGCCATCCGTAGAACGAATCAATCCAGTCACACGCGTCTCGAAATGGACCTCGGCTCCGCTAGCTAAAAGGGTTTCCCTCATCGCCCGAACGACATTGGGTAGCAAATTGGAACCGATGTGAGGATGAGCATCGACCAGAATCCGGGCGGGCGCTCCGTGCTCGACAAACGTTTCGTAAACCTTTCGGACCGGACCTCGTTTGGTCGCCCGCGTGTACAGCTTCCCATCGGAGTAAGTTCCCGCTCCCCCTTCGCCGAAACAGTAGTTCGAATCCTCGATGATCCGGCCTTCCCGCAAAATCGGGGCCAAGTCAAAGCGTCGGGCGATAGCGTCCTTGCCCCGCTCCAGCAAGATCGGCTTCCAGCCTAGCTCAATCGCTCTCAAAGCAGCAAACATCCCCGCAGGCCCCATACCCACAATGACTAATCGTTTCGCCTCGCCGGATACTTTCGGATAGTGGGGTGTAAACTCAGGCTCTGGAGGAAGTTTTCCATTGATCGCCACATCGAGCCGCAGCTGGACCTTTATCTGTGCCCGCCGCGCATCGATCGAGTGCTTCTTCAACCGAATCTCGCCGAGCCAGGACAGATCGACCCCTATTTTATCCGCTGCGGCCTGACGCCAAATTGATTCGTCGTCCGATTGCTCCAGCGGAAGAATTATGGTGACCGTGTGATAAGAAGGCTCTGTCATGACTAGGACGCCAACAGATGATCCACCACTCTCCTCCCGTCCAGCTCAAAGATCGAGAAGGCGCAAGGACTTCAGAGCCATGCCTGCCTAGCGGAAAATTTTGGCTTTGCCAGAGTTGCCTGGAAACGCTTTCCCTAAGCGCTTTCTCACAGAATGCATCCTGCCTCCCCCTTTCGTAAGTGAACGATCTCCTAAACCAGTTTTTTGTCGTATTTCAAGCGGTCGCTCAGATCGGGCTTGTCGTTGTGTTCGCGGGCTGGCTCGTACATCGCAAGATCATACCCGTCGCGGGAGTGAAGCTCATTTCAGATACGGTCATCACGGTGTTTCTTCCCTGTCTTATTTTCTCCAATATCGTCGGTCGGTTTCAACCCACGGAATTCCAAGGCTGGTGGATTCTGCCCCTTTCTTCCGCCGTGCTGATTCTGATTGGCTGGGTCATTGCCATTCCCCTATTTTCTCGGACCGGAGATGCGAAGCGCGAACTCACGGCGACGGGCTTTCTGCAGAACGCTGCCTACTTCGTCCTTCCTCTGGCGAAGATTATTCTTCAAGAGGATTTCGACCAATTTGCCCTCTACGTCTTTCTCTACATCCTCGCCCACAACCCGCTTCTCTGGCTCATCGGCAAACTCTACATGATGAAGCGTGGAAGCGATCAGCCATTCCACTGGAAACAACTGCTCAGCCCTCCCCTCTACGCCAACATCATCGCTCTTACTTTTGTCGTAACCGGTACCCGGCCCTACGTGCCTCATTTCGTGGTTGATACCGCCACCTTTCTTGGGGAAGGAGCAGTCCCGCTGGCAACCTTCGCGCTGGGTGCCACCCTTGGCACGATCGAAATTAATTTCCGACGCTACCTTAAAGCCGGTAGCCTAGTCGTGCTACAGAAATTGTTTCTCATGCCCCTTGTTGTCCTAGGAGCGATGGCGCTCATTCCCTGGCTTCGATCCAGCCCGATCCTCGTTCTACTCTTTATTCTACAGGGGGCATCTCCCCCCGCGACTTCCCTCGTCCTCCTGAGCAAGAGCTACAGCGACGATTCCGAGCGAGTCGGCACGATAATAGTCATGTGCTACATTGTATGTGCCTTCTCGATACCCCTATGGGTAGCGGTCGCTCGAGCTCTCTACCTCTAAGTAGCCTCTCTCTTTTTACCAGCGCTAGATAGGGAGAAAAGGCACGGGATTTCCCGTTGACCCCTTCTTCTGCCTCATTCCCAATCGATCGTGAAGCCCTACGCATTTTCTCTTAAGATTCCTAAGTAATTAATTGACTCCACTCGGCAGCAATTCGATACTCTTACTTCTTTTTTACTGGGAGGTTGAGTGGAAATCTTATTTGTAGCATCGATATTATTCACATTACCCATTATCTTCACGGCTCTTTATGATTCCGACCGGATTATGAAGATTCTCAAACAGCGCTATCCTAAAAAATGGCGCGAATCGGGGTATCCATGTGGGTATTTCAAAGTGCCTGAAGAGCTGGGCAAAAACTGGTGGGTGCGAGACAAGATCACGATGAAACTTCCCTTCTTGTGGATCAAAATCGACTGGATCGAAAACGATCCTGAAGCCCGGAAACGCAGGAAGCGCATTGCATGGATATCCCCTTTCGTACTAATCCTGACCCTCGTTTGCATCTTCTCATGGTGGATAGAGATCCGCCCCCTCTTCACCTGAGCGAGTATCCCTAAATTGAATTTTTGTAGAGGCGTCGCTTGCGGCGACCGCTTGCGTGGCTAGAGCATCTAATGATACGGTCGCCGCAAGCGACGCCCCAACATCAGAAATCCATATAATCGGACTTCGCATAAGAATGCCTCCCAGTTTACGGAGACCTGTTTGAAGCGCCGAAACTAGTCGAGCTGTATGCCAGTCCAGGATTTCCAAACCCCTGCCCCTAGGACTTTCCCTGTCTTTCGCGGGAAAGCGATGCCGTGCCCGCTCCCTCAGTTTTGATGCTTGGCGAATTCCAACTATTCGCCACTCTCTTTTTTCCATTCCTTACTATTAAAGAAAATGACGCCTGCAAATAAACCGAACTGTTCCGTTACTCTGATCCTTGCTGTTTTAGCTGCCTCGTTACTCGCTCCTACGAATACCCTTGCCGATCATCACCTGTCTGATCGAAGGCCCAATATCATCCTTGTCTTTATCGATGACATGGGATGGGGCGACTTTTCATCCTTCGGCAATACCGAGGCTGAAACTCCAAATATCGACCGACTAGCCAAAGAGGGAATCGCCTTTGAACAGTTTTACGTCAACTCCCCCATTTGCTCGCCATCACGCGTTGCCATCTCGACTGGCCAATACCCGCAGCGATGGGGAATCACTTCCTTTCTGAACAACCGAAAATCGAATGCCCAACGAGGGGTTCGCGACTGGCTCGACCTCGAGGCGCCTATGCTCGCTCGTTTCCTGCACGAAGCGGGTTACGCCACTGGTCACTTTGGCAAATGGCACATGGGCGGTCAGCGCAATGTGCATGAAGCGCCCCTGATTACGGAATACGGATTCGACGAATCCATCACCAATTTCGAAGGTCTCGGGGCCCGCGTCCTCCCACTCAAGTACTCGCCGGGCAACCAGCCCCCCGTCCAGCACAACCTCGGAAGCGATACACTCGGGCACGGACCTGTGATTTGGCACGATCGCGCTTTTGTGACCGAAAAGTTCACCGAAGCAGCCGTCGCCTTCGCCAAAGTCGCCTCCGCGAAGGATCAGTCCTTCTACCTCAACCTTTGGCCAGACGACGTTCATACGCCCATGCACCCGCCACTCGAAAAATGGGGAGATGGCAGCGACCGCCACCTCTACCTCAAGGTTCTCGAAACCATGGATGAACAACTAGGCGTATTGTTTGATCTAGTACACAACGACAAAAAGCTTCGTGACAACACGATCATCGCGATTTGCTCGGACAACGGGCCTGAAGTAGGCTTCGGGTCCGCCGGTCACTTGAGGGGACACAAAGCCACCTTGTTCGAAGGAGGCATCCGCTCCTCACTGATTGTTTGGGCTCCTAGCCAAATGGAAAAGAAGGTGCAAGGCTCGCGCAACACGACCTCTGTTTTCTCAGCAATCGATCTCGTTCCATCGCTCTTATCCATCGCCGGCATTGAATCGAAGGTCGCTTTCGATGGGGAGAATCTTGAAGCGACGATTCTGGGAAGAAGCAACGCCTCCCGTTCAGAACCGCTCTACTTTCGCCGCCCTCCTGATCGGGAAGATTTCCGACATTACAAAGGCCTCCCAGACTTGGCGGTTCGCGATGGAAAATGGAAACTCTTTTGCGATTACGACGGAGGAAATCCGATTCTCTATGATCTCTCCAAAGATCCTGCAGAAACCACAGACGTCGCATCCAAGAACAAAGCGGTCACCAATCGCCTGAAATCCAAGCTCCTTAAGTGGAACGCTTCCATGCCCGCCGATAACGGACCCGAGCTGGGTCGCTTGGCAAGGGCGGCAAACAAGTAATCCGGGCTTCTATAGTGAAAAATCGCCCGCGGCAGGCACCCGAGGGCGAGCCTAGTCTTCATCGCTAGACGGGTACCATCTGAATTGAAGTACAATTTTGGAACCATTCGGCATTGCCTAGCGTTAACGGGTCTAGTACCTTCGAAATTCGAAGACATGGCCCCAAAACGAAAGACGCACTATGGAAACGCACGACCCCCTTCACCCCTGCGATTGCTACCCTTCCCTCGATCGCCGGCACTTCCTGAAACACGCTAGTTTAGCGGCAGCCGGTGCTGCGATTCTGCCGTCGGGAATAGTTACGGAAACATTTGCCGCAAAGCAATCGACCAAGCCTCAGGCAGAGACCCTCGTTAAAACCCTTTACGACAGTCTCTCGGAAACTCAGCGAAGCAATGTGTGTTTCGACTTCGACCATCGCCTAAGGCATGAGATCGACAACAATTGGTTTATCGTGAAGGACCATCGCGTTCGTTCCTACACCCGAGACCAGCAGGCGATGATTCGCGAAATCTTCATGAAGATGCACAGCGAGGAATATGCGGATCAGGTGATGAAGCAAGTACTGGAAGACAGTGGACGAGGCGGATACGGAGAATGCTCGATCGCCCTGTTCGGAAAACCGGATACAGGCAAGTTTCAATTCGTGCTAACAGGCCGCCACACTACCCGGCGTTGTGACGGTGATTCGGTGGAAGGAACCGCTTTCGGAGGACCCATCTTCTATGGACACGCCGCTCAGTCCTTTGATGAAAAGCCCCACCACCCCGGAAACGTCTATTGGTTTCAAGCCAAGCGCGCTAATGAGGTTTTTCAAATGATGGACGGCAAACAACGGAAGCAAGCGTTGATGGAATGGTCGCGCAATGAGCAGGGAAAGAAGACCGTCGCCTTGACCGGGAAAAGCGAGGGCCTGGACGGTATTCGAATGACTGAGCTGACTTCGGACCAGAAGGACGAGGTCCGCAACGTGCTCAACGATCTCCTTTTGCCCTTTCGAGAAGAAGACCGTCGAGAGTCGCTGAAACTGATCGAGGACAGCGGCTTCGACAATCTTCACCTGGCCTTCTACAAAGGAGAGGATGTAGGCAACGACGGCGTATGGGATGTATTCCAGATCGAAGGGCCCAATATGGTCTGGTACTTTCGGGGCGACCCGCATGTTCACACTTGGGTGCACATTAAAGATCACGTGTAGCCTTTTCTGAATACAATGAGACTTTCCTGTTGTATTTGGGCACTGGATGAGGGCACAGGCCCGTATCGTCTGTGGAGAAGGTACGGACGGCAGCGAGTGAACCTCGAACAGAGCCTGGAGCAGGTAGCCGCAATGGGCTTCCGCAATGTGGACATATGTCCTTCCATGCTCAGAGACGAGCGTTCGGATCCGATATTGAAGGACCTTGATTTAGAGGTTAACTGCATTTCGGCTTCTCATGAAGCTCCCGCCAGAAGCACGTTCGACAGTGACAACGCCGCGCACTTTGATCCTATGGTCACACACGTGAATGCCGCCGTTCGGCACGCAGCTAGTCTCGGATCAAAATTCACCTACGTCGTTCCAGGAAAGCCGATTGACGAACGCTCACTTTC
>JAUHWE010000195.1 GCA_030424825.1 Verrucomicrobiia bacterium | reverse complement strand
CACTCCAATGCGAATCTACCCGTATTCCTAGCCGGTGGGGGATTGAAGCACGGGTCTCATCTTGCAATCGATCGGGATCGCCCGGACGCTCCGTTGTTGGGCGATCTTTATATTACGATGCTCCAGCAGATGGGAATCGAACGCGACCAGTTTTCCAATGCCAACCGAAACATGAACCAGTATTTGGTTTAATCATGTTCAAATTGGGGTTGTTGAATCGTCCTCGTAGGGCCAGCGCTTGCGCTGTGCCGCGTAGCCTAAGAAATCCTTGCCATCGGGGCCCACCACAGGCGCCGACCCTGCTACTCCCGCTTTCTTTTTTGGCTTTTATGGCTCTGGCATCGGGCCAAATAATTGGCACTACTTCAGAAACGATCCCAGATATAGAATACTCCCTACTCGAAACCTATTGTCTCGATTGCCACGACGACATTGAAAGAAAAGGGGAGATCAGTCTAGAGGCGCTTTCGATCAATTGGGAGCAAAAGGAGCGGCTCGATATATGGGAACGCGCGATAAGTGTGCTCCGTTCAGGCGAGATGCCTCCTGAAAAGAAGCGGCAACCATCTGCGGGCGAGCGGGAGCAGCTTATTGATTGGCTCGATGAATCGTTGGCACGGAATTCTCCCATTGGCGGTACCATGATTCGCCGACTTAATCGGCGCGAATACGTGAATAGTATCAATTCTCTACTGGATATTGAATACGATCTTCCCGATAGCTTTCCGATCGATGGCGAGTCGCATGGATTCGACAACCAAAGTGAAGCACTCCCCATGTCGGGAGCTCTCATGCAGTCATATTCCGAAGTCGCGACTGATTTGGCTGAGAAGTTCTTTCCGCCAATACGAAAATCGGTCGAGCCGACGCGTTCTAATTTGAAAGCATCTGATTTTACCTACGCCTACTCATCGGGTCTGCTCATTGATGATGCGATGCGGATCGTTTCGAGTTCCGAAGCGATCGCGGCCAGTGCGACTTGGCCCAGTAAATTCGAAGCGACAGTGACAGGAGTCTACCAAATTGAACTAGAGTTGTCAGCTTTTAATGCACCATTAGGTGAATCGATTACTTGCAGTATTCATGCAGTGGATGCAGTAGAGGCGCCAGGGCAGCGGATCGACACCATTCGTTTGTTGAATGAATTCGAAATCAACGGGTCAACTCGCAGAGTGTACACCTTCGAAACGCTGCTTGAAAGGGGCGAGACGATTGCGATCCGGTATGGCAACTCGTCCCTGTCTGAGGATAGAGAGAAGCTCAGGGCGCACGTGAAAGAGCTTTTTCAGAAAGAGCCTCTGCTGGCTTCAGCTTATAAACAAGCAGACGGGGTCGTAGAGAGAGGCCGCATCGGATGGGAACGGTTGAAAGCCCTAATGAAATCCGAGCTTCTTCCCGAGGCACCGGAAGGAGAGCCCTTGGACGAACTCGTCGCGTTGGTGATCAAGAACCTTCGACTGACAACAGAAGTGCTACAATACAAGCAATTCGAAGAAGGCCCGGCTTTGGATGTGCACAGAGCGGTGGCTTATGGTCCGATCGAACTGGCTGATGGCCAGGAAGATCTGTATTGGAAGAAGAAGGGTGGTCAGTTGTTTGGTCATAGAGATGGGGCGGCTATTGAAGGAGCTGTCGAGAAGTTTCTGAGCGACTTTCTCCCAAGTGCGTTTCGTCGTCCCGTTGACGATTCGATAAGAAATGAATATCTGCGAATGATCGAAGCGGAACGCGACTTGTCCGGCCGACTTGAGGATGGATTGCATCTCGCGTTTCGAACCGCTCTGACATCGCCCTACTTCCTGTATCGAGGATTTGAATCCGGTTCACTAGATGCCTATGACTTAGCCTCTCGATTGTCTTACTTTCTCACATCACGACCTCCGGATGCAATGCTTTACGAAGCTGCGAGTACGGGAGCGCTATTAGAACCTTTTGAGCTACGTACCCAAGCCGCACGTCTCTTGAATTCGAAAGAAAGGGATACCTTTGTGGAGAGCTTTCTCGACCAGTGGTTGGACCTGACTGCCTTGGATCAGCTTGTTCCGGACAAGACGCTTTTCCCAAATCCAAAAAAATTCAAATACGGGGACGACGAAAGGGATTCCCTCATCCAGGAACCCAACCTCTTTTTCAAAGAGATGCTTGATTCGAATCGATCCGTAGTGGAATTCATAGATCCAGATTTTACTTACACTAACGAATCGATTGGGACCTATGTGTACGAGCTATCGATGGGGAAAGGCAGCGGTCGGAAAAAAATGGAACGAGTGGAGTTTGAGAAGGGAGGCCGATTCGGAGGAATCCTGGGTATGGCGGGGGTGATGACAGCCACTGCCAATGGTGTCGATACGCAACCGGTCGTCCGCGGTGTATGGATGCTCGAGAATATTCTGGGAGATCGGCCACGTGATCCTCCGGATGCGGTTCCCGCTTTGACACCTGATACCACCAAGGCAGAAACGCCTCGCGAGATGCTTGCGGCCCATATGTCGGAAGACTCTTGTGCGGGGTGCCATAAGAAAATCGATCCGATTGGATTTGTCTTCGAGTCTTTCGATCCGATTGGCCGATGGCGTACTTACTACCCAGATTTGTCGGGAAATTCCAAAGACAAATCAAACGAAGGCCTTCCCGTAGAGACGAACGGGGTCTTGCCAGACGGCACGGTACTGAGAGATGTGCGCGATTTGAAAGCATTTCTTGTGAATGACATAACACCTTTCGCAGAGTGCCTTTCTGAAAAGCTCCTCACTTATGCCACCGGTCGATCCATGAACTATAGTGACCGAAAAGTGATCGGTGCGATCGTGAGGAATAATATCGAGAACGAGGAAGGCTTTAAGGATTTGCTTCTCGACCTAATCGATTCGGAAAGCTTCCGGACGAGATAGTTTGCCTAGTCTCGGCAAAGAGTGTCTAGTTTTCTAGACGGTGTAGAATGTTAAATGACCAATTTGGGTATCGCTAGTAAAGTTGCCTTCACGGCCTTGGTTCTGAGCTTAGCAAAATTCGCCTATGCGGAACCGATAAATGTAAATCTCGTGACTACGGAAGGAGAAATACGTTTTGAGCTATTCCCTGATCAGGCCCCATTGACGGTTGCGAACTTTCTCAAGTATGTCGATGGAGGCCATTTTGAGGGTGGCAGCTTTTATCGGGTTGTGCGGATGGATAACCAAGAACAGAATACGGTGAAAATTGAAGTGATCCAAGGGGGATTGGCTGGGAAGGAAAAAGCTGTTTCGTTCAATCCTATTGTATTGGAAAGGACGAGTAGAACGAGGCTTAAGCATCGTCATGGAACGTTGTCCATGGCTCGAAGCGAGCCCGATTCCGGGACTTCGGAATTCTTTATCTGCATCAACGATCAGCCGAGTCTCGACTTTGGTGGTGAGCGTAACCCGGATGGTCAGGGATTCGCAGCGTTTGGTCGAGTGATTGAGGGAATGGAGGTTGTTTTACGCATACAGAAAATGGAGACGATATCATCGAATCCTGAAAAACTGGAGTATACCAGTGGGCAATCTCTGGTCGAACCGGTTCGGTTCCTTTCGTTTGAACGAGAATGATTTCCAATCGGCTCGCTATTTAATCTAGATTGATATTTCTAATTGGAATCATGAAGACATATCGTTGGGACGCTGCAGGCTTAAAAAGTAGACGTATGCGGTATGCGCTAAACCTAGCGAGGGTGATCTTATTGATTACTCCATTTGGGTTGTTCGTCCACGCGGAGGATGCCTTTAGAATCGTATCGATGACACTGCATGATGAGGCCCTTGCGGGAGCTCACGATGTTGAACTCCAAGGCGATTTAGCGTTTGTACCGGGAAAGCGGAACTCGCTATCGATAGTCGACATCAGCAATCCGGAGCGCCCGAACCTATTGTGGAGTCTTAGCAGTCCAGAGATTCCTGATTCGGAAACGGTTTTGCCTATGGGGGATTTCCTCTTACTGGGAACCCGGGACTTCTTAACATTGGATATTCAGGACCCAAATAATCCTATTGTACTAAAGAAGATTTCCGACCGACCCCGCATTGATAAGATCAATGGCATGGTTTTGCTGGGAAACTATGTTTTGGGAGCCAATAAATCCGGCTATATCACTGCTTTTGATATTACTGATATCAGGAACCCCGCCTTTTTCGGCGCACTGGAAACGAACGAACAGTTTGGCCTTCGACTGCCTCATGATATTGCAGACTATGGAGACTATATTGTGATAGTGGACCCCAACGGCTTTACGCCTCCTGTAGGAAGATTGGGAATTTTCAAAGTACTGGAGAATGGAAACCTGTTGCCAGCGGAGGAATGGAGCCTGATTGGAAAAATCGAAGCGAGTGAGCTGATTGGAGCAAATCGCTTACAAATAAAAGCGAACTATGCCTACGTCGGGGGGAGTCTTACTCCAGAGGCGAGGGCGCTTAGTTCTGAGCCTTCTCGTGTATCCGTCGTCGATATTTCCGATCCTTCGCGCCCGGCAATCGTTGCTTCGTTGCCTTTCGATGATGTTCGAGGACCCAATGGTTTGACCATAGCGGGAAAGATTTTATTCTGTGCGGGAGGCCAAACCGTATGCGCGTATGATATAAGCAACCCGGAAAATCCGATACCAGTCGCCAGCCAGAGCTTTCCAGTCTACCGGTATTCCGAAAGGACAGATAACTACCACGATCTAGTTTATCGGGACGGCTATTTGTACATTAGTGCCCAAAGTGATAATGGGTTTCTTATTTTGGAAGTGGAAGATGTGATTGTCAGAAGGCTTGCCGACGCTTCGTAATGAGCTCCCGCAGACCCAATATAATTCTCATCGTGGCCGACGATATGGGCTATGGCGATTTTGGGGCTTTTAATTCCGTTGTTCGGACGCCCAATCTCGATTTATTGATGAATGAGGGAATGTGTTTCCGCCAGCACTACTCGGCCTCGCCGATTTGTTCCCCCGCCCGGGCCTCGCTAATGACCGGTCGCGTGCCTCATCGTACGGGTGCGATTACTCAGCATGAACTTCATGGCCTGGACCGCATCGCGTTGCGGGAGGTTACGATGGCCGACATGTTTCAGCATTCCGGATACGCGACAGGATTGGTCGGAAAATGGCACAATGGCGCTCTCGATCGGAGGTTTGAACCCAATGCCCGTGGCTTTCAGGAGTTTGTCGGCTTTTGCGGGGGCTGGTCCGACTACTACGACTACACGCTGCGAGTTAACGATGGCTACCGCCAGTCTGATGGGCGGTACATGACCGACGTCCTGACTGAAGAAGGACTCTCCTTTATAGAGAGGCACCAGGAATCTTCATTCTTTCTCCAGCTCGCCTACACCGCGCCGCATTCTCCTTTTCAAGCTCCTGAGGAGACTGTTGCGAAGTACCGGGCAATCGGACTCAATCGTGTGACCGCCACCACTTATGCGATGATTGAGATCATGGACCGAGGGATTGGACGCATCCTCCAATCTCTCGAAGACAAGCGTCTGGCGGAAAACACGATCGTGCTCTTTACCAGCGACAATGGCCCAGCCTTTTTCAATCCTCCCTATATGTTGGAACCGGGAGAGGACACGTTCAACGAACGCTTTAATTGCGGGATGCGAGGCAGCAAAGGATGGATCTATGAAGGCGGTATCCGTGTTCCCATAATCATCCGCTTTCCTGGGCGAGTCGCGGCAGGGGCCGTGAATGATGATTTGACTCACTTCACCGACTGGCTCCCGACGCTCATCTCATTGACTGGAATCAATCGGATCGATGGGCCTGCATTCGATGGTCACGATCTCTCGCTGAAGCTATTGGGAGGGGAGGTCAACGTTGAGCCCAGGCGATTCTGGCAATGGAATTTCTACGAGCCGAACATTGGTACGAATGCCGCGATGCGGGACGGGAACTGGAAACTTGTCCGTCCGATGATCAAGGGCACCCGTTTCTTTAGCAAAGAGCTTTATGTGAGTGAAGAGGATGAACGGAGAACCCAGGCTTTCGTAGAGGCGGATCAGCGGCACAAAAAGGATCCACTCTCAGTTTCCGAACTGCTTGCGATTCCAAGGGTGAATCTTCCTCCACCTGAAGTCCCTGAGCTTTACGATTTGTCGGACGACCCGGGAGAAGAAAATGACTTAGCCGCAGAGTTTCCAGATCGAGTCAGCAACATGCTAGGACAACTTGAGACTTGGTTTGAAGATGTTGAGGCAGAACGCAGGACGGTTCCAGGGGCAATCGGAGATTGAATTATAAGTGCCATTTTTGAAGTCGTTGATGGCGTAGGAGCGGTTTTACACCGCGATTGGAATAGCGTTAAAACGCTCTCATCTTACAAATCGCGGTATAAAACTGCTCTTACGTTTTAGGCTTCATTCAAAATGTCCCCAAATTTTAGGCACTTCAAAGTTTGTGGGCAGTCCTGAGGGAGGGATATGCGGGGGTGCGGCTTGGCCGGACAGCTCTTGGAACTTCCTTTTCAATCGCTGGAAATCTCGAGGGCTTTTCTGATGCAAGTCGTTTTTCTCGTAGGGGTCGTTTTTCAAATTGTACAATTCCCATTTGTCTTCCCCTAGTGATGTCGGGACGTTCGCGTTGGCAGTTCCGTTGCGAACGAGCTTCCAGTCACCCATGCGAAACGCGCCTCGAAACGGGGTGGAGTCGATGAGAATGTATTCGTGAGGAGAGCGCCTTCCTCGGGTGATCGTCGCCCAGGCATCCTTCCCGTCCAGAGGTTTTTCCTGCTTAAGGGAGGTTCCGGTTATACCCAGGAGAGTGGGATAGAGATCTGTAATATGTAGCGGTTCCTCGACTACCGAACCTGCTTCGATGCTCCCTTCCCACACCATGATGGCGGGAGCCCGAACTCCGCCTTCATAAACGTGGGATTTTTCCCCACGCAGGGCGCCATTGGAGCCCGCTCGTAGGATACCCCCATTGTCGGAACAGAAAAAGATCAGCGTATTTTCTCTCGGAAAACGCTGGTCAGCCGCACCTACGATTTGACCGATGGCGTCATCCATACTCGTGACCATGCCCGCGTGGGTCTGCCTGATCTTATTCGTTATATGTTTGTTTCGCTCCAGATGTTCTTCTGGAGCTTGGTAGGGGGAATGAGGAGCGTTAAACGGAACGTAGAGAAACAACGGTGTCCCAGGATCGTGTTCCTTAATGATTCGCGAAGCTTCCCGGCCGATCAAGTCAGTGGTGTAGCCTTCGTCGTAGTTGGGCTTGTCGTTCTGATGCCAATCGTGACCCCCCTCACGCTCGTGTGTATAATAGTCGAGCGCTCCGTTATAGTGCCCGTACTGTTTGTCGAAACCCCGCTGCAGCGGGAGGTATTCGGGTTTGGCGTGGCCCAGATGCCATTTCCCAACGATGGCGGTGGTGTATCCACTTTCCTTCAGCGCTTGTGGAAGGGTCCTTTCGTCAAGTGGCAACCCGTGGCTGGCCCAGGGTCGCACCACGCTGCACTGCATTCCCAGTCGAATGGGATAGCGACCGGTCATTAGGGCTGCTCGAGTAGGGGAACAGACGGACTGGACATAAAAGGGGTCTATTACCACACCTCTGCTGGCTAGCTTGTCGATGTGCGGCGTTGATATATTGCTGCCTCGAAAGCTCATGTCGCGGCTGCCCAGATCATCGGCCAGCATCAAGATAATATGAGGACGATCCGCTGCGAAAGCAGTTGTTGTCGCGATCGCCAAAGCGCTCAATAGGGTTAAGGTAGACAGGGGGCTCATAGCGGGAGATGATGGGTAACTCACGTCTCAAGGGCAACGGGATTCTCGTCGAATGCAGCGAGAGAAGCTGGCCCCTGGGAACGCCGTGCCC
>JAUHWE010000194.1 GCA_030424825.1 Verrucomicrobiia bacterium | reverse complement strand
TCCTCAACGCGGGTGACGGGGCCCACGAACATCCGACTCAGGCACTCCTAGACTGCTTTACCCTCCACGAGAAATTTGGTTCATTGAAAGGCCTGAAAATCGCCATACTCGGGGATATTCTCTACAGCCGCGTGGCTCGGTCAAATATTTGGGCGATGACTAAACTAGGTGCCGAGGTCACTCTCGTTGGCCCCGCCACCCTCGTGCCGCGCGAATTTGAACAGCTTGGCGTCACCGTTTCGCACGATTTGAAATCTGCCCTGGCCGACAAAGATGCGGTCATGCTTCTTCGCATACAGCACGAACGGCAGAATGCATCCGCTTTCCCTTCTTTAAACGAGTACACCCGCATGTTTGGCCTAAACAAAACCCGGCTTTCCTGGCTCAAAGAAAACGCGGTCATCATGCACCCGGGCCCCATCAATCGCGGAGTTGAAATCGATTCTGAACTAGCCGACTCACCCCAGTCCGTAATCCTAGAGCAAGTCACCAACGGACTGGCTACTCGCATGGCCTGTCTCTACTTGTGCTCCGGAGGCAACGCGGACGCTCTAATCGGAACGTAATGGAATATTTGTTACATAACCTATCGAGATGAGCCAAGTAACATGGATAAAAGGGGGTCGTGTCATTGACCCGAAAAGCAAAAGAGACGAGGTTTCCGATGTTTTTCTCTCAAATGGCAAAATCGTGGACCGCCCCTCCAAGGCATCGCTCGAAAAAGCGGAAATAGTCGACGCCTCTGGACTTGTCGTTTCTCCGGGGCTTGTCGATCTCCACGTACATTTTCGCGTTCCTGGCGAGACTCACAAGGAAACCATTTTCTCGGGTACCAGCGCCGCAGCCGCCGGCGGCTTCACCAGCGTCGTCTGTATGCCCAACACGAGCCCGCCTGCTGACACAGCCGGCACGATCCAGTACATTAAAGACGCGGTAGACCGTGAAGCCGTAGTAAATGTCTTCCCCACAGGCTGTATCACCGTAGGCTTGGAAGGCGAACGCCTAGCGCCTACTGGCTCACTCCGCGATGCGGGCGCGGTGGCGATTTCCGAAGGGGGAAAATGCTTGCAGAACAGCGGCCTAATGCGCCGGGCCGTCGAGTACGCCAATATGTTCAACATTCCCGTCATCGACCATTGCGAAGATTATTCCCTATCCGCCAATGGAGTCATGAATGAAGGTTTTGTATCCACGAAGTTGGGTCTTCGAGGCAGTCCGAAAGAAGCGGAGGACATCATGGTCTCGAGGGATGTCATTCTATCTGCAAAAACCGGTGCCCGCATTCACATCCAGCACGTGAGCTCGAAAAACGCTATCGATATCATTCGTCGGGCAAAATCGCGTGGAGTGAATATTTCCGCTGAAGCCACACCCCACCACATGAGTTTTTCGGATTCGGAAATCAGCGATTTCAATACTAACTTTAAGATGAATCCACCTTTGCGTTCGGAGGAGGACCGGCTCGCGATTCTTGAAGGACTCGAAGACGGCACGATCGACTGCATCGCCAGTGGCCACGCACCCCATACCGATTACGAAAAAGACGTCGAATTTGACTACGCTCCCTGCGGAGTAATCGGACTGGAAACCGCATTAAGCGTCACTTTGAATCAACTCTACCACAGCAAGCGCCTCAATCTTGTCGACACACTGTCTCTATTGACTCACCGGCCTGCCGAACTGCTGAATCTCAACAAGGGAACTCTGGATATCGGTGCCGATGCGGATATCATACTTTTCAATTCCGATGAAGAATGGATACCCCAATCCTCCAGTTTCCAGAGCAAATCATCAAATTCGCCTTGGATCGGTCGAACGCTAAAAGGAAAAGTATCCAAAACCTTCGTATCCGGAAAGCTGGTATTCGAAAACGGACGCGTTCGACTACCTTAGGCGACCAACGCGGCTTCGGAAAGGCGGCACACTACCTTCCGCGACCCCCCGGTCCCCCTCGGCCACCGCCTGAGAAACCACCAAAACCACCTCGATTGAATCCACCCCGACCGTCCGTCGGAGCGGGATTTTCCAGAGCTTGTTGCGCTTGCCGGTAATCCCTCTCGCGTTCTGAAATCTGTTGGGCGGCTAGGCTCGCCAATTGCGCCTCGTTTAGCACCTTCGATGCCTGTTCGAGCAACATGGCATCGTACATTTCCCTTTCCTGGTAGTAGGTATCGACGACCTCCTTGGTGAGCTGGATATCATTCCCCTCACGCCCGCGTCCCCGGTTGGCTGAAATATCCACGGTGTATTCAAAATCCTTGTCCACTTTTGCAAAGGCATTCACCAACGCCTCGGATTGACGCTCGTCGAGAGGCGTATCCGTATAGCTCAAGGAACGTTCGAAATTCTCCACTTCTCCCCGGTACTCTAGCGTTTTGGTATACTGGGTCAGTTTTTTGGCGTCTTCTTCGCCAAGCAGGCCATTGATGTCATCAGACAAGAGAACCATTTGATTGGAATATTCCTCCTTCAGAGCTTTACGCTCCTCTTCGCTTGCCGCGGACGCACGCAGTCCCGCCTCCATTCGAAGTACACTCCGTTCGGCCATCAACGTTTTAAGAGCATCCAGCTCTTCCGGAGGGAGATTCAGCCGCTTGAAGAAATCAGCGTACCCGCGATCTAGGCGTTGCATCTGCCGTTCCACCATATCCATTCTCAACTCTGGATCCTCAAACGCTTCCAGCGCCCGAGCCAGCTGAGCCGCTCTCGCCTCCTTACGGCGCTCCATGATTTCTTCGCGAGTCAAGTTTTCGAACCCTTCAAATCGGCCGCCCCTTTCCTGAACTTGCTCGTTAGGCTTCCCGTTCTCAGCGAGAGTTTCCGCCTCCGCATCTTTCACGATTTTCTTTGACGGCACCAACGGATTCGACGCATCCGCCAACTGACGTTTCAGTCTCTGGTTCTCCATGCTCAAAAAACCTGAGTAACCGGCTAGGGCGATTGCTAGAAAGGAGAGAATTGCGATGGGCCAGCGCTTCATTTGGTTCTAAGTATTTCGAATCGTTTAAAAATAGGGGTTGAATAGCCAACGTACCTCACTGTTGAAACGACCACAACTTTAGTTAGGTTACAAGTTGCCAGGCTAGATTATCTAGCGATAAACCCTTGCAATATATGAGGAGGCTTAAGATTCTCGCCCCGTTCTGAAATTGGCGACTATTCTATGACCGAAAACGCGTCTAAGCACCACGGCCCTGACCACATAGGCATCATTATGGATGGCAATGGCCGCTGGGCCCAATCCCAAGGGCTTTCTCGGATCAAGGGTCACCGACAAGGCGTTGAAACGTGTCGACGCATCATTGAAGCCTGTCAGGAGCTGGACATCCACTACCTGACACTTTACGCATTCTCAGCTGAAAACTGGAAACGCCCCGAGTCGGAAGTGAACGCACTGATGGAACTGCTGGAGCTGTTCTTGATGAACGAGACCGAAACCCTGGTGAAACAACGCGTTCGCCTGCACGCCATTGGAAGAATCGAGGACCTCCCCGCTCGGCCGCGAGCCGCTCTCAAGAAGGCGATGGACGTCACCAAGAAATTTGACGAGTGGCATCTGACTCTGGCCCTAAACTACAGTTCTCGCAATGAGATCATCGACGCCACCAAAGCGATCGCTACTAAAGCCGCTGCCGGGAAACTGAATCCGGAAGACTTGGACTGGAAGACGATTTCGAATCACCTCTACACAAAAGGTCTCCCGGACCCGGATTTGATTGTGCGTACGTCGGGGGAAACCAGGCTGAGCAATTTTCTGCTCATGCAGAGCGCCTACGCCGAATTTTATTTCACCGCGACCTGCTGGCCTGACTTTACAAAAGCCCATCTCGAAGAAGCGATTCGATCCTACCACAACCGTGAGCGACGATTCGGTCGAACGGGGGATCAGATTGATGTCGAAACGAGCCTGTCCTTCTGATCGGGTCCGCCCCATTTTAACGTGACGAAGAGAATCATTAGTACGCTCATCCTTTGGATCGTTACGATAATCTGTTTTTTCTACATTGGTCCGGATGCGGCCGTTTGGCTGCTTGCCGTACTCGCGCTCTCCTCACAGTACGAGTTCTACAGTTTGCTTGAGAAGATGGGGCGAAGACCCTTCAAGAAGTTCGGCATTTTTCTTGGGGCGATCATCATTTTTGCCCCCTATTACGCTAATAAACTGGAACTTAGCCATGCCGAGGGAATCCAGTCGGGAATAATCGCGGTAACGATCGTCGCGTGCTGCCTGAGAATTTTTCGCGAACGGAAAGTCGCCGAGCGAATCGAGTCGCTCGGGTCCACCCTTTTGGGACTCATCTACGTGCCCTTCATGCTAAATTTTCTGGTTCGCATGATCGAGCTGCCAGAGAGGCCCGAACAAGGCTTGATGCTGGTCGTTTGGCTCGTGGTGACGGCAAAATTTACCGATGTCGGCGCCCTCTTGGTGGGAAAAGCGTTTGGCCGACACCCCATGTCACCCATAACCAGCCCTAAAAAGACCTGGGAAGGAGCCGTGGGGGGCTGCCTCGTTTCGATCGGTCTCGGCTTCGCCCTAACGTATTTCGCACGCGACTATTTCCCCCCATTCTTTACTCCCTTTTGGGGGACTATCCTAGCTCTCCCCATAGCCATTATTTCCATTATTTCCGATCTGGTGGAAAGCATGCTTAAACGAATGGCCGATCAAAAAGACTCTGGTTCCTCAATCCCCGGTATCGGCGGATCCTTTGACCTGACAGACTCTCTCATTCTAACCGCGCCAACCGGTTATTTGCTTTTTGGTCTCCTCACCTAGGCTTTTATGGGGAAACGGTCGAAAGTCGTGCTGCTAGGCGCCACTGGATCCATCGGGACCAGTGCCTTGAAAGTGATTCGCAAACATTCGGATCGACTTGAACTAGTCGGAATCGCCGCCAACCAAAGCATCGATCAACTCGCCGCAATCGCGAACGAATTTTCCGTTCCCGAAATTTGCCTCTACGATCCCATCGCCTGGAAAGCAGCGAGAGATGCCAAAGTCTTTTCTGAGAGCACTAATCTAACCTGCGGTGAGGAGGGGCTTTGCCATCTAGCGTCCCTTTCCGAATGCGATACCGTTTTAGTAGCAGTTGTCGGTACGCAGGGGCTGATGCCCGCGCTCGCCGCCCTGTCGGCAGGCAATACTCTTGCGGTAGCCAGCAAGGAAATCCTCGTGCTCGCAGGAAAGTTCATTGTCGAATCCGCGCGGAGAAACAACGTCGAGATCCTGCCCGTCGACAGCGAACACAACGCTCTCTTTCAATGTCTCCAGGGAATCCGCCCCAATCATGTTTCAAAGCTGATTTTAACAGGATCCGGAGGGAGCTTTCGCGATCTTCCGGTCGAAAAGCTGGGATCGGTGACTCTGGAGGAGGCCTTGAATCACCCTAATTGGGACATGGGCCCCAAGGTGACGATCGATTCGGCCACCATGGCCAACAAGGGACTCGAAATGATCGAGGCCCGATGGCTTTTTGGCATGCGACCCGATCAGGTCAATGTGGTCATTCACAGCCAAAGCATCGTTCACTCCATGGTTGAATGCGTGGACGGCTCCATTATTGCCCAAATGAGCCCGCCCGACATGACCTTCGCGATCCAGCACACGCTTCTCTACCCGGATCGGGGCGAACCAGTGGCCGCGAAACTCGATTTCTCTCAAGCGCTAGCGCTCGATTTTCGACCTCCTGAGATCGGTCGCTACCCCTGCTTGGAACTGGCGAGAGCCTGCATGAACGCAGACGGAGTCGCACCAGGTATTTTCAATGCCGCAAACGAAATTGCGGTGGACGCATTCACACAGAAGCGTATTAAATTTGTTGAAATCGCTAAAATCGTCGAGAAAACGCTGGAAACGATCAATAATAGAGAACCTGCTACGATAGATGAAGTCTTGGAATATGATAGCCAAGCGAGAGCCGTCGCCTCTCAACTCGTAGATCAAACACAGTAATGGAAAACCTTTTCAGCACAATATCCGACTGGGCCTGGGCCGCTCTCATGGTGGTCCTTTTTTTCGGAGGTTCCATATTCATACACGAACTGGGGCACTTCTTGGCGGCCAAGTGGCGAGGACTTCATATTGAGAGGTTCTCGATTGGATTTGGACCCCGGCTGTTTGGCTGGAAAAAGGACGGAATCGACTATCGAGTCTCGCTTCTTCCACTCGGTGGCTACGTCGCGCTTCCTCAGCTTGCCGACATGAAAGGGATTGAGGGAGATACCTCGGTTGATCTGATCGCGCTACCTCCCATTTCCTATACGGACAAAGTGATTGTCTCAGTTGCCGGAGCGGTTTTCAATGTGCTGTTCGCGCTCGTCCTTGGCTTGATCCTCTGGTTCACGGGAGTCGAGAGAGAAGAGGCCACCACCATTGGAGCCATTTCCGACAAGATCGAAGTTAGCGAGGGACAGTTCGTCGAGAATCCCGCAATGGCAGCGGGCCTCAAAATTGGCGACAAAATCCTCAAGATCGACGGTGAGGAAATCAGATCGTTCGAGGACATCTTCATCAGTATCGCCCTCGGTTCAGGGGTAACTGAAGACGGCAAGCGGAAAGCCGAAATCACGTATTTGAGAAATGGGGAAGTCTACACCACAATCGTAAACCCCGTTCTAAATCCCGAACATGAATTGCGCATGATCGGGATCAATCCAAACCGGACGACCTATCTCTCCAGTCTAACCGAAGGGTTTCCCGCCAAAGAAGCAGGGCTCCTTCCGGGGGACACTATAAAGGAAATCGATGGAGTAACGATCTACGGTCCCCAGCACCTGACGATGGTTATCCGAGAGTCGAATGGCAAGAAGCTCAATTTCACCATCGAAAGAGAAGAATCCGACGGAATCGCAACCAAGAATATTTTCGTCACTCCAGTCTTGTCGAAATTCAATATTTCCGACGAACAGTTTTACGCGATTGGAGCCGGACTCGGAGCTATGATTGAGCGCCACACCGCTCACATCAATCCAATCGCCCTGTCAATCGACGTGGTAAAACGCACCTATCAAACCTTGAAATCGCTTATAAGCCGCAGCTCTGACGCCAAGCTCAAGGACATGTCAGGACCCGTTGGGATCACAAATATCATAGTGAAAACCGCTGCGATCGGAATCGTTCGAGTCATGGAAATCGCTCTCATGATCAACATCAGCTTAGCGATCTTCAACTTGCTGCCTATCCCCGTTCTCGACGGTGGGCACATCGCCTTCGCGACAATCGCCAAGATCACCGGAAAGCCCATACCACCCAATTTCGCTGCCACGATCCAAGGTAGTTTTATGATTCTGCTTTTCTCGTTTATGCTGTATGTCACATTTCACGACGTCGGCAGGCTCTTTACTAAACAGCCAGAAACGAACAGCCAACCCGTAAGGTTGATAAAGGTTGAAGACGCCCCGGCCTGATAGGCGGAATCGATTAACTAGTTTCAATGAGTTCCTATTGCTCGTCTCGATTCGCTACGATCCGACGCTCTAGTCGCGAGGTATTCGTTGGGGAGATCGGAGTTGGTGGCACCCATCCGGCGGGGTATTTGCCAGATGTACGCCACGGCCTATGTTGGCAATAAAATTGTGTCGGAGGCAGAATTGACTGCTCAAATCGTTAAGCGTTCATAAGATGACCTATTCAAATTCAAATACGGTAGTAGATCCCGGTGCCAAGATCGGTGAGAATGTAACAATCAGCCCTTTTTGTTACATTGAAAAAGATGTCGAGATTGGTGATAATACCTGGATCGGGCCGAATGTGACCATCTTTAATGGCGCACGGATCGGAAAGCATTGCAAGATTTTTCCGGGGGCAGTCATTTCGGGGATTCCACAGG
>JAUHWE010000193.1 GCA_030424825.1 Verrucomicrobiia bacterium | reverse complement strand
ACCGAGTCATATTCGCTTTTATTTGCCCACCTTGATTGCCATCGTAACCCGTATTACGGGGACCTTCGCCGACTCGGTAGAATCCGCCGACGTGGTATTGCATATTATCGCCCATTGGAGATCCGTATCCAAAATCTACGCGTGTTGTATCATAGTCTATACCGCTAGTGATTCCAACAGAACCTCCTTTGACTGCACCGGTATTGCTGATGAAGTTGATAATTCCTCCAGGAGAGTTGCTGGCAAACGTGGATGCAGATCCTCCACGAATCGCTTCAATGCGTTGGACGGAAGAATCCGCTCTCAGGAAACTGTCAGCCGTAGCGAAAGCAATGTCACCGAATTCAAGTAGAGGCAGTCCGTCTTCTTGCAATTGGAGGAATTTGGCTCCCCCACCGGCAATAGGCAAACCGCGTACCGCTATGTTGGCGTTTCCGTCGCCTGATGTAGCTTCGGAACGGATACCGGGAATCGTACGGAAGATTTCTGCAGTAGAGCGTGGAGCGCTTGGTTGTAGATCCTCAACATCTACAGAACTGATAGAGACACTTGACTTGATTTTTGTCGTTTCAGTGGCTACGCCGGTAACAACAAAGGAGTCTAGTTCGATGACATCGCCGACAAAGTCGTCTTGAGCGAAGCCGTTGCAAGTAATGGCGACGCCTAATGTGGCGATCGCGATGAGTTTTGTCCGTCTGGAGTGGGTATTATCAATAGTCATGGTATTTAGGTTTAGAATTGAAGCTTCTTAGAACTGAGATCGAATATTCCATTGTCCTGGGGCCGTTCTTGTTTGGCTCCTGGATACGGGTGATTCGTTATTTGCTCATCAAGTTTTCATTTCTCTAGACAATCCATTTACCTCAATCGTAGTTCAAATGAGTAGATCTGGACAAATCTATTAAAGTAGGGAGAAACCGCGAATTCCCACATTTCATCAATTTGACAGTGAGCACGACCACGACCCTTTGAGTTTTACTGTCGTTGCTATTGGAGGCTTAGAGAAGGCCTGCTGGCACCTCGTTTAAATAGTGACATAGCGACTAACCTGCTTCGGATTAATTCCTTAGCATTGCTCATTCTTGCTTACCCGCTTCATCGCGAGTCAGAAAGCGTTTGGTTATTCTGCCGCTGAGCGACGTTGATGAAGCTCCTCTTCCACCTGGAAAAGCATACTCCGGTCTATTTTATAGAAAAACATGAGCAGACCACCTAGGGCAAAAAAGACCGCTGGGAGTACATTCGACATCAGGCGAATCCCTGTAATAGCCGTGCCCGTTTGAACTTCATTGGCCACAAAGCCAAACCAGGCTAAAATGAAGCCAGGGAGCGCTCCGCCAATGGCAGACCCAAATTTTAAGGAAAACATTGAAGCGGATACAGTAAGTCCGGCGCTGTTGTCGCCTGTACTCCATTCTCCGTATTCGGCGCAGTCCGTGTACATGGCGAACAGCAGGGTAATCGTAACCCCAAAAGCGAAGATGCCCAAAGAATGAAAAATGACGGTCAATGCGTACTGCTCCGGCGAAAGAAAATAGCAAGTGGCCAACAGTAGTGCGTGCAGCCCATTCATGCCGATCATCAAATGGTGTTTCTCGAACTTAGCCACTAGAAAAGGGGTTACCAGTGCACCGATCATTTGACCGATCAAACCACAAGAAATTATAAAGGAAGTGCGACCCATCCAAAGGAAGTAGGTGCCACCGTCATCTTGCATGTAGTATTTGGTGTAGAACGCAAGCGATGCGAAACGCGCGACCAATCCAACTACAACCAATATTCCCGTGCAGCTCAATATTAGCCAAGATTTGTTTTTCAATAGCGCCGAGAAGTCTTCGCGAATACTGGAATCATGTTTTTTCGCTTTTACTCTTTCACGCGTGGTGGCGAAAGTTGTCCAAAAGATTAGAACGGAGAGTACTGCGAATAAAATGATAGTCAGGCGGAAGCCGAGCACCTCGTCCTCGCCACCTAGCCAGCCAACCAGCGGCTTCGCCAATGCGCCCACCGCCAATGTACCGGTTGAGGCGAAGATAAACCTGAATTGCGTGGCTTTAGTACGCTCTTGAGCCACCGGAGAGATCACCGCAAGGAGTGCGGAATAAGGTACGTTTATCGCCGTGTAGGCGAGCATTACCA
Source organism: Verrucomicrobiia bacterium (assembly GCA_030424825.1). Lineage (GTDB taxonomy): Bacteria > Verrucomicrobiota > Verrucomicrobiia > Opitutales > Opitutaceae > Pelagisphaera. The sequence continues at coordinate 5,691 of JAUHWE010000193.1, read as the reverse complement.
AAGTGTAGGACGCGTAGGCAAAAATGAGCTTCCCCGAATCGGAAAACTCGGGTCCGAGAAACAGGAGATAGCCTAGCAGCGCGTAGGGAATTGCGGCCCAGAGTAGGTAGGGGCGATATTTTCCCCACCGCGACTCGGTCCGATCGGCAATTAGGCCCATTGCCGGGTCGCTGATCGCATCCACAACTTTGGTGACTAAAAGCATTGTGGCAACGGCAGCGGGGGAAAGGCCATAAACGTCGGTATAGTAATACAGCAGGAATAGGCCGAAGAACCCCATGTAGAAGTTTGACGCCATATCACCGAGTCCGTAGCCGACTTTCTCTTTGAATGTCAGAGGCGCTTTGTTCGCATTGTGATTCATGTTAAGGGGTTTCAAGTTCGATCCAAATGAGTGACGCGGGAATTGCTCGGCGAACTATCATTATCTAGAAAATCCTGATTGTCCGTTTGGGACACAAACGAAGAAATCTGGACAAATCAACTAATGTAGGGAGAAACAACGAATGGCTACACGCCTTTAATCAGATTGTTGTCTTTGTCGTAGCCAAAGTGGTATTCCTCGTAGTCGCCGAGAACGACCTTAGGTTGCGCTTCCTTCTTGTTGCTCTGCTCGATTATTCTCCGTCTATAGTCCTTAGGGGGTACGTCGTATTTCTGTTTGAATACGCGGCTAAAGTAGTTGGGGTCGCGAAAGCCACAGGCGTTTGAAATCTCTTTGACGGAAAGCGTCGTGTCATTGAGGGCGGCAAGCGCATTTTGCAGACGGATTCGGGCAATGTAGGTGGTGACCTTTTCTCCGATTTCCTCGTGGAATACCTTCGACAGGTAGTTGGCGGAGCAATCAAGTTTGTCCGCTAGCCACTGGACAGATAGTTCGGAGTTGTTTAAGTGGTTGCGAATCTCCCACTGACATTGATAGACGCGCTGGGACTCGGGGGTACCGGCCTCTTCGTCAGCCGAAATGAGGTCAATGAGTATGGAGAACAAGGCGATCAGCAACCCTTTGACGCCGGATGAAGCGTGGGGGAGGTTTGTTTGGAAGAGCGAGACAGAAAGGTCGAGCAATGAGACAAGATTCTGAAATAGCGGAGTGCGGTAGAAGAGAATGTCCGTTGCGTAGGGACGGCCTTCTTCATCTTGTCGGGCTAGGTGTATGGTGGTTGTTCTACTATAGAAGCAAACGACTACATTTTCGAAAGGGGTATTGTTGGATACGGTGGTTTCGCCGTGGGGAACGCCTTTGGGGATGATACAGATTTCCTCGGAGTTCAGTCTAAAGTTGGCTTGGGGAAATTCGAAATCGGTCGCCCCACCAGACTGTATGAACAGTTCCGGCTTGAAGTGATAAGCCATGTCGCTGCGGCGTTCGTAGAGATGTTCGAGCGACGGAATTTTCACTACGGCATTGCCTCGCGATAGAGCCGCGATACGCGCCTGGAATACATGGCGGAAGTGTTCTAGAAGCTTGTGGTTTTGAGCCGCGGGCCGCGGGGGGTATTGTCTCATGCGCTCGTCGTTTAAGGATAATGTAGTTCAATGCTACGAATAAGAGATATTTCTAGGACTCGGTGCTTACAATTCGATTTTTCGTCCCTAGCTTAGGATGAGGATTACAGAGCGGCAAGCGCCTTTAACCAGTACTAAGCAACCCCCATTTTTTGTAGATGCGAAACGGAGTTCAATTAATCACTTATGCCAATAGCTTGGGAGGCAATCTGTCCTCCCTGGCTGATTTCCTCGAGGAAAAAGGAACGAATATCCTGAGCGGCGTGCACATCTTGCCCTTTTTCCCTTCAAGTGGAGATCGCGGCTTTGCTCCGTTGACCTACGAGGAAGTCGATCCGGTTTTCGGGGATTGGGAGGACGTAGAGCGGATCGCGAATAATTTCGACCTGATGGTGGATCTGATGGCGAACCACCTCAGTCGGCAATCCGTGCAGTTTCAGGACTATTTAAAGCGAGGGGAAGACTCCCCTTGGAAAGACTTTTTCCTCCGTTTCCGCAATATTTGGCCGGAAGGCGAGGCTCCGGAGGAAGACCTGTCGCTTATCTACACGCGGAAGCCCCGTCCTCCCTATATTGAGGTAACGCGCGAAGACGGGGTGACTGAAAAAGTTTGGTGCACTTTCGATTACGAGCAAATAGACCTTGATGTGGATCAGGAAATTACGCGTCGCTACTTTTCTGATTCCATTAGGATGCTGGCGGGTCATGGGGCAAAAGGCATTCGCCTGGATGCGTTTGCCTACACGGTCAAACGCCCCGGGACGAACTGCTTTTTTATCGAGCCAGACGTTTGGGAAGTTCTAGACCATTGCCGAACCGAGGCAGCCGAGAATGGGGCGATCGTCCTCCCTGAGATTCACGAGCACTACACAATTCAGCAGAAGCTCGCGAACAAGGACTATCCTGTCTATGACTTTGCCCTGCCCATGCTGGTGCTTCATACTATCTACAGTCAGTCTTCTGCCCGCCTGCGGCACTGGCTGAAAATCTGCCCTCGTAACCAGTTCACAACGCTAGACACCCACGATGGTATTGGAGTGGTCGACGTGGCGGACCTGCTCAGCCCTTCGGAAATTGAAGCAACGAAGGCTGCTTTGTTCAGCCGGGGGGCGAACGTGAAGGAGATTTATAACACAGCCAAGTATGGAAATCTGGATATCTACCAACTTAATTGTACCTATTATTCCGCTCTAGGCGACTCTGATATCAACTATCTAATCGCCCGTGCCCTGCAGTTCTTTGCTCCCGGAACACCTCAGGTTTACTATGTCGGGCTTCTCGCTGGTTCGAATGACATTGAACTGGTTGAACGGACGAAGCAAGGCCGGGACATCAACCGGCATGACTACACCAGTGATGAGATCGAAACGGCGCTTGAACTGCCTGTAGTGAAAAAGCTGTTTCAACTCATGAGATTACGGAATTTGCATCCCGCATTCGGAGGGGAGTTGGAGGTTCACCAAACGGAAGACAGCTTCATCCGATTGAGTTACACTAGTGGAGAGTATTTCTGCTTGTGTGAGATCGACTTGGATATTCGTTCTGTAGCGATTGACGCGTCGCCTGTTGAGGGAGTCGTTTTCGAGCCGATTCGATGGAATGAATTCGCTTGCTTAGGTTGATCCGGATTGTCGTTCGGCTCAACGCTTCCTGGCTCGACATGGTCGGGCCGGTTGCGTTTCATGAAAGGACATGGCTAAGCTTCCACCGCGTTTGATTCAGGGTAGCGGGCGATCTCGGAGCGCCTATTGTTATATTTCCGTTTGTGGACGCTCGGAGATCGCCCGCTACCTTAGCTGCCTGCAGAGGTCATTGATAGTCTCTTTGTTAGTCGTAGTTTCTCTGCTGACTGCCTCTCGTGTATCGGCGGCTACCGATAAACCCGTTTTACACGGTCGCCATTGGGTGGCGATCACGGGCAAGCCGCTTGGGGCGACGGCGGGAGCGAAGATGTTTGAGCGCGGCGGGAACGCAGTGGATGCGGCCTGTGCGATGCTGGGAGTCGTCTGCACGATGTATGATGATGTTGCTTGGGGAGGGGAGACACAGGCTTTAATTTTTGATCCTCGAACGGGCAAAGTAGTCGGAATAAATGGTCTTGGAGTGGCCCCTTCGGGAGCGACGGCGGAGTTTTTCGATGGGATGGAATTTGAAGGCAAGAAGCTGAAGTACCCACCGGGTGAAGGGCCGCTGGCATCGCTGACCCCGGGGAATCCCGGTGCGCTCATGGTCATGCTGGCCGAGTTTGGGACCCTGTCCCTGAAGTCGGTATTGGAGCCCGCCATGCAGATGGCGGAGGGGTATCCGATCGAAGCGGAGACGGTTCGGAAGATTGAGCGAAACGAGCAAAAGCTCAAACAATGGCCGTATTCAAGAAAGCTGTTTTTCCCCCATGAAGAGGCGTTTCGCGAGGCGCCTCGAGCGGGTGAAATTTGGAGACAGCCGGATCTTTTGAATACGCTGCAAAAGCTGGTAGACGCGGAGCAGGCCGCTTTGGAGGCGGGCAAGAATCGCAAGGAGGCCATCATGGCAGCGTACGACCGGTTTTATCGGGGCGATATTGCGGAGGAGTTTTGTCGGGGTTCTCAGGAAATGGGCGGGCTGCACCAAGTCGAGGATCTGGCCAACTGGTCGGTCAAGATAGAGGAACCGGTACGGACAACTTACAAAGGGATCGAGGTTTGCAAACTCACCAGCTGGACTCAAGGTCCGGCCTTGCTGCAGACCTTGAACCTGCTCGAGCCGCTCGACCTCCAGTCCATGGGCTACAACAGTGCCCGATATATCCATACGCTTTATCAAGCCATGAATCTCGCCTTTGCGGATCGGGATTTCTATTATGGAGATCCGTATTTTGAGCCGGCTTCACCCATGGAGGGATTGCTGTCGAAGGACTACGCGGCGGCTCGATGGAGGCAGGTGGATCCTACCTTCAATCTCCCCGACATACGTCCCGGAGATCCGTATCGTTTTCAGGAAGGGGAAAATCCGTTTCTTGATCTGCTCGAAGACTGGTCGAATTTGAAAAAGCTTACCCCGCGGGAGCTTGCCGATCAGACAAGGCTGGAAGCCGAGTTCCTACTAGGCACGACTTCGATTCAAGCAGCCGACAAGGATGGGTGGGCGATATCCATCACGCCGAGCGGCGGCTGGCTGCCCGTCGTAATTGCAGGGAACACGGGAATCGGAATGAATCAGCGGATGCAGAGCTTCGTGCTCGATCCGGCTGACGCGGAACTGTTCTGGCAGCGCATTGACGCTGGCCTTGAAGAAGCAGCCGCTCGCGGCATTCCGCGCCGCTTCGTTTGGGCGCTGCCGCAGGTCTGCCGCGATGGATACACCCGCCTTCCCGCCACCCCACCCGGACAAGAAGAGGACGATGACATGCAGGCTTTCGATGATGTGCTCTATCCGCTTGCACTGGGGCGCGATGCGGGGGTGAGCCCGGAATTCTCCACCTCGATCGTGCTGACCGCTTCCGGCCATGAGCGCCGCAACAGTCAGTGGAGCGATGCCAGGCTGCGCTTCGATGTCGGTCCGGGCATCCGCTCCGAAAGCGAGCTGGGCGTGCTGCTGGAATTCTTCAGGGCAAGGCGCGGCGCGGCGCGTGGATTCCGCTTTTCCGACCCGTTCGATTTCAGCTCCAACGGCCTCACCGGATCGCCGACGATGGCTGACCAGCAGATTGGCGTTGGCGATGGCCTGGCCGCCACATTCCAGCTGTCCAAATCCTATGGCAGCGGCAGCGAACCGCAGGTCCGGCCGATCACCAGGCCGCGCGCCGGTTCGGTCACGGTCAGCATAGACGGCGTCGAGGCGACGGACTGGACCTTGCAGGCGGGCGGCAAGATCGTCTTTGCCGAAGCACCCGCTGTAGGCGCGATCATCCGCGCGGGCTTCCTGTTCGATGTCCCAGTGCGCTTTGCCGAGGACCGGCTCGATATCACCGGCGCGGCCTTTGCCGCGGGTGAAGCGCCGTCAGTCCCCCTCATCGAAATCCGCGAGGCAGCATGAGCAAGGTCTATTTCCAGAACGAACTGGAAGGTGTCGCAACCTTCTGGCGCATCGCCCGGCGCGATGGTTGCGTGCTCGGCTTTACCAGCCACGATCGCGACCTGTGGTTTGACGGTATCCTTCACCGCGCTGCGCCGGGCATGGTCCCTTCGGCGATCCGGCGCAGCG
>JAUHWE010000192.1 GCA_030424825.1 Verrucomicrobiia bacterium | reverse complement strand
AAACGGCGAGTCTTCGCCGGTTAATCGCGCGTACAGGGGATGCCGGTCGGGTCCGTTGACCTCGATCTTTTCGAACATGGGAAAGGTGACCCCGTAGTTCAATGAGCAGAACGATTTGATGTCTTCACTAGTACCGGGTTCTTGTCCGCCGAACTGGTTGCAGGGAAAGCCGAGAATAACGAGGCCTTTGTCCTTGTACCTCTGATACAGTGATTCCAAGTTTTCGTACTGGCCGGTGAAACCGCATTTCGAAGCGACGTTTACGATGAGCAATACCTTGCCTGAATAGGCTTCGAAACTAATAGATTCCTTGTCGATATTTGTAGCAGTTAGGTCGTAGATCATGTCTCCATTGAGTAGGTTGGACGATGCGAGTAGTAAAGAAAGGGTGAGCATCGAGAAGTTTGTTTTCATTGGCTGGATGTTCAAGCGAGTTTGCCGGTACGAGGCCCCTGAGCGGTGGTGTTCCTTATTCTAGTTTAAATGGAATAGTGACTCGAATTCCGAAGCAAGGTTCAACTGGTGCTTGAATCGGTATTGAACGAATTCTTAAATCTACCTCAATCAGATACTTGCAGATACTTTTGTTTCGGAACAATTTATTGTTTGAAGGATCAGAATCGATATCCAATGTTACCAGTCTGTCGGAAAGACAATCAAAGTTAAAATGAAAACAAAGTTAGCAGTAATCTTAATGTCGGTTTTAGGGCTGGCCGGTATGTCATCGGTCGCACTCGCAGGTACAACGATCGAGTTGTCAGCGAACGACACGATGCAATTTGATAGCAAAGCGTTCGAAGTCCCTGCAGGGGAAGAGATAACGCTTGTTTTCACGAACAAAGGCGCGCTGCCAAAGGCGGCGATGGGGCACAATGTCGTGATCCTCAAGCCGGGCTCGGATGTTATGGGATTTGGAGCGGGTGCGGTCGCCGCAGCGGCTACCGAGTATGTGCCTCAATCTGGACCTCTAGCGGAGCAGGTGCTGGCCGCCACTAAGCTGCTGGGACCGGGTGAAACCGATACCATCAAGTTTACATTCGACGCGCCGGGAGAGTACACTTTCATTTGCTCGTTCCCGGGTCATTACGCTTTGATGAAAGGCGTTATTACAGCAAAGTAGTTTGTCCCTAACAAATATTTTGTCGCTAAGGAGCCTTTACTGAAGGCTCCTTTTTTTGTTTCGATTTCGAGTGTGTATCTAACTACTGGAATCCGCCTTATTAACGCTGGGAATGAATCTCGACATGTAGTCGTCATTGTTGTCCTGATCGGATTGTACAATTAAAATCGTATCGCATGAACTTATGACATTTAGCCAGTCAGGATCTGGAAAGCCGTACCGTAAACTATGGGTATCTTTTAGCGATCGGAATTTGGTTTACGGGAGAGCGTTTCGGAAGTTTGTCGATTGAACGGCTAATCGGGGGCCAGGCAGTTCGGATTTTGATAACGGGGGAAAGGGAGACACTTGGAGTGTTGAATTCTCCGACGATTTGGAAACGTGACAAGGATTAGGCGAAGTCGGATGAGTGGTCCTTGACGACTCGGGAAAAGGAGAGCTCGTTATTGCGCCGACTGCGGAAACGCGGTTTTATCGAACGTCACTTTCAAAAAAGGTACAATAGAGGCGTCCCCGTTTCCTTTCGAGTTGTTTCAAAGAAACGCGACCTATATTCGTGGTCGGAAATACGCCGTTGAAAGCGTTATTCCTTCGTCCACTGACCGCTTGGTTGCTGTATCCAAACACCGGGGGCTGACTTGTTCCGAATGGATTCGGCTCGGCCTTGTCCGACGACTGTAACGGAAAGTCCAAGGCGATTTGCGAGGATGGTGTAGAGGGCTTTACGGTCCGCGTTTTCCTCATTCATCGTTTTAGTCTGCTCCGGGTTTAGCATCGCCCGTTGTTCTAGAAATCCTTTGTTGTTTTCACCAACGGCTCCACTGAGCTTCAGGGCGTCAACGCTCTCGACTCGGTCGAGTAGACGTTGCTTGATCGACTCTTCGTCATTTTGGGCCAACGCCGTTTGAGGCGCGAGCCCGATCGAAATTGCGGCTAAGATAAAAAGAAAGGTCCAGTTAGCTGTTTTCATAGTGATTTTCAGGTTGGAAAATTAGGAATCCGTGAGGGATTTAGAGGCGTTGTCGATGTCGCCGAACACGTCCGAAAGCTCCTTCTGGAGTTGCACCTTCAGATTTACGTCGAGCGTCATGTAGATGGGCTCGAACGAGCTGTGTGTTTTTATGCTGATACAGCTGGAAACACTTAAGAGCAACAAGGGCGCGAGCGTAAGCCGAATGGCAGAAAGAGTATCGAGTTTCATGATTTGTGCGTAGGACGGATCGAGTTTGACCCGTATTCAGAGCTTTTTCAATAAAGTGCCTTTTTCTGGTTCAAATTACGAGGCGATTATTGTTTATAGATTGTTAGAATGCGGGGTGGCTGGTTGATTGGGTGCCTGGCCGGCAGCGATGCCGAGTGAGTCTAGTCGCGTAAGAAAATTTAGAAGCTCCGCCACGGTTCCGTTTACATTGGTGGTGATGTTAAGGGGGATTTTCGCCCGACCGGTGTCGGCGATTCCCGCGAGTTGAATTCGCATTGGTGTACTTGGCAGGTTCTTGTTGAACAGGTCGAGTCGAAGCTTCTGAATGGACAGGTTGCCCAGAGCGTCTTCTAAAAGGGCGTTCGGTTCTAGTCCGAGACGATCGAGAAGCTTGTCACCCAGGGTTTTCTTGGCCGCGGCTTGAGCTCCTTTCTCTGTGAAGAAACCGCTGGCATTGTATGAAAATCGAGCGGACTCGCTGGGATCGAGCTCCAGGAAGCCCTCACCGAGTACGGGGTAGCCGTCCTTGATGCTGATTGGCAGGGTCCCATTTAGGCGTCCTGTTACCTGCCCGTCAAAGAAGTCAAGCATGGCAATGGCAGGAGTGATTGAGAGTTGCTTGAAATGGATAAGCAAGTCGGCATTCGGGTCCTCAAGGGATAGAGTGAATGGACTGATTGAGACATTGCCATCGAAAATGGAGAAGCCAGCGCTTTCGACGGACAGCCGATTCCCATCCGCAATGCTGAACTCCGACCGTAGTTGCGTTGCGTCGATGTCGCCAATTGTTATCTGATCCGCGGTAATTAATTGCGAAGGACTGGTTGAGAGGCTTGCTAACGAGGGAAACCGCACGTCTGCTTCGAACGTATTGACCGCCAGCTCTTGGGACGGCAATCGAAACGATCCCTCCCGTAGCTGAAAATTTGTCGAAGCATCCCAATCCTCGCCCATGAATTGAGTTTCACCTCGAATGTCGATCTTTGCGGATACGGAAGAACCTGTAAACTCGGGTAGGTGACGAGAGAGAATATCCGAGCTCAGCAAGTTGATGCCCTCGATTGAATAGTCGCCTTCTGAAGCCATGTCGGTGGAGATGTTTCTGAAGTTTTGAACTAGCTTTATGGATACGGGTTCGTTTTCGAATAGCATAGAAGCTTTCGTTTCCGTATTTGTTAGTAGATCAGAACCAGTGATTTCTGAGCTCAATGTGAACTGGTTCAAAGTTTCTGTCCCTAGTTGGACAATGCCAGCACCGAACTCCAATCGCGTTTGTATTGGTTTAGTGTCGATAGCTTCCATTGATTTAGCACCGGCTGAAAACCATTGCATTGTCAGGTCCGATGGGCCTTTGAGCTCGGAACCTTGCAGGTTGATATTGTATTCGAATAAGGGTGCTAGAAATTCGGTCAATGCGAGTGCGTTATTGCGGAGATCCCCTAATTGCATCAGATTGATGGGCAGGGTGCTGAGGGCAACCGAAGCGGCCCCGCCGTTGAGCGACCAATCTTCAATTTTCGTTGTTAGGTCGGATGCCGTTAGTTGTAACTTAAGGGCTGCCTCTCTTTCCTCAGGCCAATAGTCAAGGTTCGTTTGGAGAGTTGCCGTCCCACCAAGGTCAGCCATGGTTGAACTGATGATAGGTCTGTCGTCAAGAGGTACAAGGGTGAGGTTCGCTTTTCGTGGCAGGGATCCCGGAAGAAGATTGGCGTCCAATTTCCACGCACCAGAAAATGGTGCCGGATGTTCTGCGGTTCGGGACCCATCGGCCACGACTTGTGTGGTAATCGCGATCTCGGGTGTTTCGGAGTTTATGCCTTTGATGCGGGCTTCCAGTTTTTCTACAGATAACCAGGGTAGGGTTCGGCTAATGAGATCGCTGAAGGACAGGACCGCCGATTCAAGCGTCCCTTCGAAGCTGATATCGAAAGGGGAAATATCGAATACATCACTCTGCAACTTCTTCACGGAAAACTCGCCTGAATAGGTTTCAATTGCGTAGTTATCATCCAATACAGTTTTTAAATGTGCGGCGAGGACTCCTTTTTCACCATTGGTTGACTCCCAGCTGGTATCTGGTATTGAAATCGAAACCTCATCTAAATGATTTGCAGATAACTGTATAGTGGTTTCGGATACCGTTAGAGGATCAAATAAAGCTCGTTTGAGATGAATGCTGGATTGCGCATTTCTAATCTCCTCTCCATTGAGTTCAACAGAGGCCTGCACGCCTAGGATGTCTGCCTCTAAATCGTAATCCTTAAATGAGAGAGGGCCGACATTTGCGGAGATCAAAGCAGATTCCAGCGTGATTCCGTGGAAAGTAATATTTGCCTCAACCTCGGCACCAGAGACCTTAAGCGCATCTTTCCGGGAGAAGGGTAGTTTGTCTTTCCATTCGATTCCGTTTTTCGAGAGAACCTGTTCCAAGTCAAGAACACTCGCTTTTACTGTCGCTCGTATCCGATCTGAAATCGCGAGTTGGAGACTTGCCGATTCCGAACCTGTTTTGGCTTTAACATTTCCCAGAATTCCGGAATCCCGGTCCTGCCGAAGATCCAGATCCAGATCGATGTTCGTTTCTCCAAAATCAGTCAGTAGCCTCACCGCAGAACCTTCGATCTGGACTGAGTCTAAAGGAAACGGAATCCCGTTTTTGATCAGCGCATCAACTTCCCTGAGATCTACCGTTGAGGGTCCGGTCAGGTCATAGTAGAGCTGAAGTCCCTCTATTTTGAGAGTCTTCAGTTTCCTTTCTTTCCAGACTTCAGCGAGATCGTAACTAAGGTCGATCCTTTCGATGCTGATTGAGTAGGATTCGGTTTGGATGAATACGTCCGAAAGCGAGGAGTAGTCCGTGTCGAGCTGAACCCAATCGAAACGCGACTCGTTGATGTTGCTCTGTAAGAGAGCCTTCTCCGCGACGTAGCGGGCGATCGGGATTCGGGCTAGATAGATTCCGATTAGAACGCCAGCCATGCAAGTGATCGCAAAGGTCACTCCCTGAACGATTCTACGCCTCAACTTGCTCTTCTGATTGGAAACCATGCTCGCCTTTTAAATTAGAGGCACTGCGTCTGTTTGCGATAAGGAATTGTTCCCTTTGATCGCAGTATGTCTAGAAAATCGAGTTTGAATTCTTGGCGTTGGAGTTGGTGAAGCCCATCCAGAATACGATTGTTGGCCATCTCGGAATTAGCCCGTCAACTGAGTATGCCAAGCGGTGTAAGGGTCCAAGCGTTTTCAGTAAACTTTCGTGAGCAATTGATTGAGCGTCGTGCGTAATCTTTTTGGAGCGATGCGATACTGTTCGAGTTGGGCGATCTTCAACCACTTAACTCCAGTTTGACTAGAGTCAGGCACGGGTCCTATTTGCACTTCGTATCCATCATCTATGGAACATTGGAAAATGTACTCTATCTTGTGAAGGAACGCTTCTGTCACTTTTTTTGACCGGACTCTGCGTTGATTTGTCCAAATTAGATCATGAATTACTATGGTCGCACCGGTTTCTTCGAAGACTTCTCTGGCAAGCGATCGATGAATGGTTTCTTCGATTTCCTGCGTGCCTCCTGGAAGGGTATAGAATTTCTGGCGACTCTTCGGCCTTTTTTGAATCATAAGGATTTTCTCGTTCCTTATGATCACTGCCTTGGTAGATATTTTTAGGTTCTTCAATGGACGAACTTATAGTAGCTACCCTTTCGAATCCTGCTATTCCGGCAAGCTGTATCTGTTCGTAGGGTACAATCACGCAATAATTATCAGTTTTTTAGCTAGCCGACGCTTAATCTGAAGTCTCTCTTTCAGAAAGATCTATTCCGTTGCTGGAGGAAACTGTGAGTTAGAATCTATGGTCAAACAGAGTAACGGCTCATGATGTATCCATAGACTTGCAGGTTATCAATTTCTTGATTGTTAGATCCATTGGAACGGTGGGTAGTGTTGGCTCGGCTTGCTAGGTTTCGATACAAAAGCGTTTAAGGGACAAGTGAATATTCTATGGTGACTCACCCTGCTGTTCATTTAGGAATTTGGATGAGTGCGTTGTCATGAATAGATGTAGCGAAGACGAAATGTGGGGCGATTGCGTCTGCCGAGGGATTTGAACCCCGGGTTATTAGTCGTTCTCTTGAGGTATTTTACATAAAATATCGTTTACAATTCACGGTAATCAGGCATTTAAAAATCTTGTGAATTCTAGGCTTTCAATCCTTGGGCCCCTCGGAGCCGGTTTATTATTATTAGGACTAACACCCGTTCAGTCTCAGGAGGGGATTAACCTTAACCAGACATTAAACAAAGTATTGGAGGCGAATCTTCGACTTCAAGCCAGCGAACTCGATCACAGCATGGCAGTCGAGCGATCGAAGGCGGAGTGGGCGATATTTGAGCCGGTCCTGCTATTGAATTTGGCAAAGGAGTCGAATCGACGTGAGAATTCAACCGAGCGGTTTCTGAGCCAACGAGTAAGCGTGTTTGATGAACAGAATGCGATCTTTTCCGCCGCCATCGAGGGAACGTTGCCCTCGGGAGGGAATCTTCGGCTCGGATCTCAAATGCGAGAACTCGAGAACAACCTTCAGGTAACAGGTAAGACCGAATGGGAAAGTTTCAGTGGCGCAACTTTGACGCAACCGCTTTTGCGGAACCGCGGCTGGAAAGCGGTGGCCAGTCAGATTCGATTTGCAACTGCGGATTCAGAAGTGGCGTTGCAGGATTACCGAAGCCAGCTGGCGTTGGTGCTCTCGGAAGCGGAGATGGCCTATTGGGATCTAGTGGCGGCAAAAGCGTTTGTCGAAATGAGTCAAGGATCCGTGGATACGGCTGAAGTGATTCTGAAGGATATTCGCGAACGTTTGGACGCGGGCAAGGCGAACGAATTGGAAGTCCTCCAAGCAGAAGCGGGTCTGGCATTGCGCGAGTCGAACAAGACGGACGCCGAGCAGCGGCTCGTCGATGCATCTTCTCGACTGGATGCCTTTTTGGGGCGCCGGGCGAATTCGGGAGCGAAATTGGTCCCCTCCGATACGCTGGATTTCAATGTGACGCCGCCGGTTCTTTACGATGCATTGGCAGAGAGCTTTAAGTCGCATCCCGCTTATTTGGCTCAAGTCAAGCGAATGGAACAAGCCGGAATCCGACTAGCGTACGCGAAAAATGAGAGACTGCCGGAGCTTGATCTGAAGGCCAGTTACGGATTGAACGGGCTGGCTGATACGTATTTGGGAAGCCTGGATGATAGCTATCTAAAGAATGACTTCCCCTCCTGGTATGTGGGATTGGAAATGCGGTATCCGATTTTCGATAGCAAACGAGAGCGTCACCAGTTAAACGCGGCAAAAATGCGGGAGCAACAGGCCTTGCTCGAATTGTCGGCAATCGAGATTGAATTAGTAAATGGGATACATGTGCTGGTCGAAAAAGTGGAAAGTCTCCGCAGTCGATCCACCGCATTGGGACGAGTCGTGGATCTGCATCGCCGCGTCCTGGAAAATGAGTAGGAGTGCTTGAATGCAGGAAAGAGCG
>JAUHWE010000191.1 GCA_030424825.1 Verrucomicrobiia bacterium | reverse complement strand
TGACGGGAGACAAGATTCCCGTTTGGATTGCGGACTACGTGCTTATCAGTTACGGAACCGGCGCCATTATGGCCGTTCCAGCTCACGACACGCGGGACTTCGAGTTTGCCGAACAGTTCGACCTCCCTATCGTTCAAGTAATCAAAGGGGACGGCACCGAGTCGCTCCCGTACCTCGGCGATGGCACGCTCATCAATTCGGGCGAATACGACGGGCTTCCCTGGCAGAAAGCGAAACAGAAAATCACTGCAAAGCTGAATGAAGCCGGCAAGGGAGAAGAAAGTACTCAATACAGGCTGCGCGATTGGCTCTTTTCCCGACAACGCTACTGGGGCGAACCCTTTCCAGTGGCTTGGGTATCGGAAGAAGACTACGAAAAAGCGGTTCAGAGTGGAGATTTGAAAGACTGGCTTCCACCGGAGCCCGTAGCCTATACCGACGAATCGGGCACACTCTACGCTCTCCCCGTTCCCCCGCAGTCACTCCCCCTCGAACTGCCAAACGTTGAATCCTACGAACCGGCTGGCACGGGGGAAAGCCCCTTGAAAAAGGCTGATGACTGGATGCAAATCTGGTATCAGTTCAATACCGGAGCGTTCGTTCCCGCAAGCAAGGAAAAGCCCGATGGGGAAAAATGGATACGAGCTTCGAGAGAGACTAATACCATGCCGCAATGGGCCGGCTCCTGCTGGTATTACCTTCGCTACATGGATCCGAAGAATTCAGAGCAGCTCGCATCAAAGGAAGCGCTTGAGTATTGGAAAACTCCCGACATGTACATCGGTGGATCGGAACACGCGGTACTTCACCTTCTGTATGCCCGGTTTTGGCACAAAGTGCTTTTCGACGAGGGTCTCGTCCCTACCAAAGAACCTTTTTCCAGGCTATTTCATCAAGGGATGCTCCTAGGTGAGGACGGTAAGAAAATCTCCAAAAGCGCCGGCAATGGGGTCGATCCGGTCGAAGTTGTCAATCAGTACGGAGCCGACACGTTGCGGCTGTACTTGATGTTTTTGGGTCCCCTCGAAGCTCGCAAACCTTGGAATTCCAAAGGCATCGGTGGCGTCAGCCGCTTTCTCAACAAAGTCTGGCGGGAAATCGTCGGAAAAGACGGCAACTTGAATCCAAAAGTCAAAGACGACTACCAGGAAAGCGAAGAAACCGAGATTCTCCTCAATCAGACAATCCAAAAGGTTAGCCAGGATTTGGATAAACTCAGTTTCAACACGGCAATCTCGCAGTTGATGATTCTAATCAACCACTTGCACGCATCGGAAGCATTCCGTCTTTCTACTGCCAAAAAATTCGTTCAACTGCTCGCTCCAATGGCCCCCCACATCAGCGAAGAACTGTGGAGCCGACTGGGCGAGCCCCACTCTGTCGTCATGGGTCCTTGGCCCAGCGTGGACCCGTCGAAACTCGTCAGCGACGACGTGAAGATCGTTTTTCAGGTCAATGGGAAATTCCGAGGGCAAGCCATGGTATCGAAGTCATCGAACGAGGCAGACGTTCTCGCTTTGGCTAAGGAAGAGCCTCGGGTCCTCGCCCAGATTGAAGGGAAGACGATTCGTAAAGTCATCTTCGTCCCGGGCAAAATTCTGAACATCGTAGCCAACTAACCAAACGATAGGGCCCAAGCGCCCGATTCCTCCAATGCTCTCTAAATTCCTTCCCAACGACTACGATTCATCCAAGCCGGTTGGATTGATCGCCGGAAGGGGCAGCTATCCGAAGCTCATCGCCGACCGAGCCCGGGAGCAAGGAGTACCCATCCGGTTAATCGCTTTCGAAGATGAAGCGACCCAAGAGCTTTTCGATTCTTTTCCAGAGGAGCATCGAGCGCGTATCAATGTCGGCCAAGTGGCCAAATGGCTAAAGGCGCTACGAAAATTTGACTGCCAGTACTCGATTGCGGCAGGACAGGTAAAACCGGGAAAGCTTTTTCGCGGTCTGAAACCTGACATTAAAGCGGCCACTCTCCTGGTGAAACTCAAACGCAAGAACGCCGACACAATTTTTGGCGCCATCGCTAAGGAACTCGCCCAGAATGGCCAAACTGCTTTGGACGCTCGAGCGTTTCTAGACCCAGACATGGCCCGCAAGGGATTAATGACGAAACGCTTCGAGAAAGTAGAAGAAACGTATCTGCAGCACGGTGTTGAAATCGCCTCGGAAATGGCCCGTCTCGATGTCGGACAAAGTGTCGTTGTCCGAAAGGGAACCGTAATTGCGGTAGAAGCGTTCGAAGGAACGGATCCCATGATCCGACGCGCAGGCGGCTTTAAAACTGACCAGCTCATTCTCGTGAAAACCGTCAAGCCACAACAGGACTATCGATTCGATGTGCCGGTATTTGGTTCCCGCACACTGGAAACCATGAAAGAAGCCGGTATTAAAACCGCTCTCCTGAAAGCCGATAGCGTTATCATTCTCGACCAGAAAGAAATTATCTCACAAGCGGAAGCAGCCAAAATCCAGATTATCGGGTTCTAATCTGGCCCAAGTAGGCCCTTTTGCTCACTTTCACTTAATAAAGCCGGATTGCGGGCCGATTGCTCAATTGGATTGTACTATTAAGGCCGACCCACCAAAATCCACAACAATACCACTATTTATGAGCTCTAGCGTCGTACCAGTTTCCGTAAAAGGGGTCATGCCCACCGTCAATGGATGCGCTGTCTTTCTTGGCAACGATGAAAAAGCATATGTCATTTACGTAGACCACAGTGTTGGAAACGCGATTTCGATGGCTCTAAACGGCGTAAAAAAAGAACGCCCGCTCACCCATGACCTCATGAGCAGCATGCTTTTAGGCCTTGGGGCGACAATCACGAGAATTGTCATAAACGATGTCCAGGAGAGCACCTTTTTCGCTCGCATCTTCGTAGAGATGGAAAACGAGGTGGCGAAGAAGATTCTTGAGCTAGACGCTCGTCCGAGCGATTCGATCGTGCTTTCCTTGCAAAACAAAGTGCCCATTTACACTGCTGAGAGCGTTTTTAACTCTGTCGATGACATGAGCCCAATCCTCGAGCGTGTGCTTAAAGAGCAAGGCGAAGAAAACAAGGACTGAAGTCGTTTGGTCTCCCGCGATTTAACGTCGCGATTGCCTTTACCCCTTTCGGAAAGACTCTTCCCTCAAAGGAGGAACTCGAAGAAGCTTGATCGAAAAGCGATCGCGCATCTTTTTCCGCATTGGACATGCAAACGGAATTGAAGAGAGCGTTGCCGGCAACCATCGTGCCGAACCAGCCGATCACGGCGCTGGCCCCCATGCAGGATGTTACCACGCTTCCATTCATGTCTGTCGTCTCGGAAATTGGCAGTCCGGACTACTTCTTCACTGAGTATTTCCGCGTTCACGTCCAGTCCCGTTTGGAAAAGCACATTCTCGAATCGATTACGGAAAACCAAACCGGTCGCCCTGTTTTCGCTCAGATGATCGGCGAGCACATCGAACACCTAAAAAGAACGACCCAGGACCTGCTCCAATACAATGTTGCCGGCATCGATCTGAATATGGGCTGCCCCGCTCCCACGGTTTATAAAAAGAGATGCGGAGGCGGACTTCTCAAAGAACCTGAAAAAGTCGATCGGATTCTGGGAACCTTGCGTGATGCGATCCCAGGGCTGTTCACGGTAAAGATGCGTATTGGATTTGAAGATACGCATAATTTTGAAGCGATCCTGAACCTCATCAATAAGCATGATGTTGATCTCCTCAGCGTTCACGGACGGACGGTCAAAGAAATGTACCGAAGCCAAGTACACTACGATTGCATAAAACTCGCCGTCGAGATATCTGATTGCCCGGTGCTTGCCAACGGCGACGTGTCTTCTGCTCAGCGGTCCAGAGAAATCCTAGACTACACGGGAGCCGCAGGAGTCATGATTGGTCGCCACGCGATTCGCAATCCCTGGATTTTTGCTCAGATCCGCGACTTCGAATCCACCGGCAAGATTCGGCGGGTACCGCTGCAAGATGTCTATCAATATGTTCGATCCCTTTACGACACGTTGCAACGACCTTGGATCACAGAGAAAGCACACGTCAACAGAATGAAAAAATTTCTCAATTTCATAGGACTCGGAGTCGATCCTCAAGGTCAGTTCATTCACCAGGCACGACGAGCGCAAACCGAACGAGAACTCTTCGAAATCTGCGAGAAATTTATGCTCTCGGGAACGAATACCTACTTCGCTGACGAACCTTATGAAGGTCTCGTAGCCCGGCCAAACCGCGAATAGATCCTCGAAAAGCTTCAGTTGTTACTCTAACCCGAGGGCCTTGCGTCCAGTGTCGGAAATCATCTGCGGACTCCAAACAGGGTCCCAAACGATTTGAACGTCCGCATTCTCAACTTCATCTAGCTGCTCAACTCGATTCTTTGCATCCTGAGCAATTGTCGGACCCATGCCACAGCCTTGGGCAGTCAACGTCATCTTGATAGCGACATCCTTCTTTCCACTATCCAATTCCTCGATACGCATGTCGTATATCAGTCCCAAATCTACAATGTTGACAGGAATTTCCGGGTCAAAGCACTGCCGCAGAGCGG
Organism: Verrucomicrobiia bacterium; assembly: GCA_030424825.1. Taxonomy (GTDB): domain Bacteria; phylum Verrucomicrobiota; class Verrucomicrobiia; order Opitutales; family Opitutaceae; genus Pelagisphaera. The sequence goes on along the minus strand of JAUHWE010000191.1, from coordinate 3,300 downwards.
TCCATACAGAGTCTTCCGAGAATTTACCGTCACTCACAACCGGAGCAGGTGCCTGGCTTTCGCCCAAATCTACATCCTCGAGAGCATCCACGTCCAAGTTGGATATACGATAAAGTCGTCCCCCAACACGAACCGTTACATTCCCACCAAGGGTTTGGGTGATGTATACCGGCGTATCTTTCTCTAGTGTGATCGCCGTTCCTTCCGGGATAATCGTCGCGCTGCAATCTCTAACCAGTTTCGTCTCCATTGCTTTAAATTAGCTTAGTTTGTCTCCAAATTGTAAGGGAGAATCGCATACACTCCTTTAGGATCGTTCCATCGTGCAATCAAATCGATCTCATCGAGCACCGACTCAAACTTTTCCACTGCCGGATTGGATTGTCGAACCGAAGCGCTAGCCGTCAAGTTCTTCATCAACTCTTCAAAGAAATCTGTCGGTCTTGGGTAGTCTTTGACCGGTACCGTTTCGCCCATATTCGCCATTTTTGCAGCATGGGCAATCGCCTTTTCCAATCCACCTAATTCGTCCACCAATCCCAATTCGAGGGCGTCCTCACCTGACCAAACTCTTCCCTCTGCAATCTTCTCTATCTTAGCCAAAGGCTGGTCCCGCCCTTCGGCAACTTTTCGAAGGAAATCCGCGTAAACCTCGTCCACTTCCCTTTGGATAATCGCCATTTCCTCTGGTGATTTGGGACGGGAGATGGACAGCGCATCGGCAAATTTTCCCGTCTTTACAACATCAAAGGTAAATCCGTGACGGTTCGCGATTTCTTTGATATTCATAAACATGCCAATTACTCCGATCGAACCGGTTATCGTGTTGGGCTCAGCGTAAATCTTGTCTGCATATGCAGAAATCCAATACCCTCCTGATGCTGCCACAGTTCCCATGGATACCACCACGGGAATTTTCCGGTTCGCTAGTCGTATTTCATGCTGTATTTCCTCACTCGCCAATGCCGATCCCCCTGGGCTGTTAACGCGAAGAACGATAGCTTTAACCTTATCGTTTTGCCGCAGCTCCCTAATTTCTCTGGAGAGTTTAGTACCCCCGACTTGCCCGACATTCCCTTCGCCCACAACAATCGCTCCTTCCGCGTAAACTACAGCGATGTGGTCTCCGTTTACGGTTTCCCTAGAGGTTAGAATATAATCCGAAAGAGACGCCGATTTGTATTCCAGCTTTGCAGAATCGTCACCCGAAACTTCCTTCAAGGTTTTAATAACCGCGTCAGCAAACCCTAACTCGTCGACGATTCCCGCATCCAGAGCGTCCTTGGCCGTGAGAAGACCCTTTTGATCCACGAGCGCTTGAAATTGAGCAGGAGACATACCCGCTCTATCAGAGATCGCTTCCACGTATTCATCCCAGAGATCTCCCAACAAGGCTTCCGTTTGCTCCCTTGCGGGCGCGCTCATCTTTTCCATCACAAAACTCTCCGCCGCAGATTTGAATTCGCCCGCTTTTGTAACTTGTACCCCAATACCGTATTTCTTGAAAAACCCTGCGAAGAAGATTGGTTCTGAGGCCATTCCCACATTCATCACCAATCCTTCAGGATTCAATATGATCTTATCCGCTGTCGAAGCGAGGTAGAGATCCTTATCCGTTGGATACACAAGATTCGCGATCACAGGTTTTCCCGACACCTCTTTGAAATCAAGTATCGCCTCACGCACCTCTTTAAGGGCGGCGAATCCGGAACTGTAGTTGCTCGACTGCAGCGAACCCCGAAGATAAATGGCTCTGATTCGTGTATCGCTTGCCGCCTTATCCAGCGCCCGCAATACATCGCGCAGGGCATAGTTTTTGGGCCCGATGTTGCCCAATGCCTCGCTGATCAGCTGCTCTTGAGTGAAAGATACCGGCGAGTCCTGAATATTCGCATCCATATCGAATACCAACACGCTTCCCTTCTTAACAGCCGGCTCAGGCGCTGACATGCTCGTAAGAGCGCCTGCGAATAGTATGATAAACAAAAAGCCTCCGAAAAAGACAAACGCTATAGCCAGCGCAGAGGCGAAAAACATCTTCAGAAATTCCTTCATAACGATATATCTGTTCTCGTCAAAAAACACACGTTAGGTATTCCTGCGGCAACGCAAATACGCGGCCAACCATTATAGACCGAATTTTTACGAAAACTTCTGGGTTTTTCTCCCTTTACTATGGGTACATCCGCTCAGCAAGAACGTCCACCCTCCGTCTGAGGTTCGACGCCGACGGAATCCGGAAGTCGGGGCAAAGAAGGTTCCAGAACTCCTTTCGCTTTGGGCCAGGCAATCACGGCTTCCGCAATCATCCAGATCTCGAGCGCCATGGTGGCCAGCCCAATGAATACGAGGTGCCATTGCTGCAAGGCCAACCAGCCGTTTGGTTTGAATAGTTCGACTCCCATGGCAACCCCCGGGAGAAGCAACATGAAGACAGTCGGAATCGCTACGAAGAAGACCGGTAGATTTCGACGCCACATCCAAAAGGTAATGACAAGAAAAGCGAGGCCCCCGAGCAACTGATTCGTGGCCCCAAAAAGCGGCCAAAGGATGAGCCCGCCTTTTCCGGCAGCATCCCAGCCCCAAGGTGAACCCGGCAGTGGTATTGCGGCGATGAAACCTGCGGTGACTATCGCAAAAATCGTAGCCCCGTGTTTTCCGGACAGCCAGCCGACCGGACTCCAGCCGCTTGAAGGCGCCTGTCCCTCGTTCGCATCGTCTAATTTTGGAGCAAACGTGGAGGCCAGCTCCTGAACTACGTAGCGTTGCAAACGGCAAGCAGTGTCTAGTGTCGTTGCGGCGAAAGACGCGACAAAAACACTCATGAGAGCGATCGAAAACGTTGCGGGAAGTCCCAGCGCCCGCAGGAAATTCGCCGAGCCTTCGATGAAGGCCCCTATTTTAGCGCCCAGTCCCTGCGCGGTAGACCAGGAAGCATATCGTGCTTCATAAGCATCAATGCCTGTCAGAATTCCTCCATCCGCGGAGGCCGCACCCAGCCCGATACCCGCAACGCAAGCCAGTATCACCAACGTTGCGAGGAACCCCTCGGTAAGCATAGATCCGTAACCCACAAATTGAGCGTCGGTCTCGCACTTGATTTGCTTGGAAGATGTACCGGAAGACACAAGACAGTGAAAACCACTCACCGCTCCACAAGCGATCGTGATGAAGAGAAATGGGAATATCCAGGGCGCCCCTTCTGGGGCCCATCGAAAGGCGGGGGCCACAATTTCGCGACTAACGCGTCCGGATTCCGCTGAGGCAGGCGCCCCCCCAACCACAGCCGCCACCCCAAGC
>JAUHWE010000190.1 GCA_030424825.1 Verrucomicrobiia bacterium | reverse complement strand
TCGAGCGAACCACCAGTTCCTCGCAAGCGATGATACACATCGCCATGACTCGACTTATGGTCGCCAGACTTGCCTAAATGGACTTATTGGACACTCTCTAAGCGAAACTTCCGTCAGTTTGGTCGTACGCTACCCCAGCATGAAAGGACCAATCGAGGAGTGGCTCCAGCAAATACCAATGATAGCGACGGGGGGAAAGGCTATGTCCCTCCAACTTTCAGAATCCCCCACAGCGGATACAAGACCACCATTGCGGGAATCGATGTCGAGTTTCACCTCGGGCCTGGTGAAACCGACGACGCCATGTTTATCTGGCTCCCCAATGAAAAGGTGCTGTTCGCCGGCGATAATTTTTACAGTGCCTTCCCTAACCTGTATGCGATCCGCGGGACGGCCTATCGAAACGTATTGGACTGGTCTGAAAGCGTCGCCAAAATGGCGGAGTTTGAACCTCATTTCCTAGTTCCGGGTCACACCATGCCCATCCTCGGAAAGGAGTCTGCGTCCGCGTCTCTCAATGATTACAGCGAGGCGATTCGAAGCGTGTACGATCAAACAGTCGAAGGTATGAATGCGGGCAAGGGCCCAGACCTAATTGCGCACGAGGTAAAATTGCCTGAAGAGTTGAAAGACAAACCGTTTCTGGTTGAGTTCTACGGCACGGTGCCGAACGCCGTTCGAGCGATTTATGCCGGGCTGATCGGCTGGTTCGACGGGAATCCAACTACATTGAACCCTCTGGAACCGAAAATCCAAGCGCTCAAAATGGCCGAACTCGCCGGCGGCACGGAGGCGCTCGCCCAGCGAATGAAATCCGCATTGGCGAAGAAAGACTACCAGTGGGCGCTAGAACTCTCCGATCATTTAAAGTGGCTAGATGACGGCGACAAGCAACTTGCCCGCAGGGTTAAGATTGACGCCTTGCGTGGACTGGGAGCCCGCGAGTACAACGCACCCAATCGAAACTATTACTTTAGCTACGCCAACGAACTGGAATCGGGCGAGTTGAGCGATGTGTGGTTCTAGTTCTGTAAAGTGAAAAACTAGAAGAGTCCATGTCGTACAATGGGCTAGGAAGTTGCATTTCCTAGCTCTTCACTATTAAAAATAGACGAAATGGCTTATGGGCTATTTTGAAAACGTATTCAAAGTTCTCCGTTTGCCTTAAAGAATGGGGAAGCACTTTTCACCGTGAATGAGCAGACTCTGGTATTGGGCTCAGTAAGAGTTTAAGAAGATGGATACATTTGGAAATTATTTGCGCTTTTGAGCTCTGGAATGAATATGCTTTCGTGGGCTGCTATCTTGCCGGTGATCTCCTTTAGGACAGCGGAGGAGCGGAAGGTTTTCAAATTGGACTGCTTTTGGATCTTGAGTTGATTGCGAGAACGATGAAGCGATCGTCTTTATTTCTGTTCAATCGGCCAGTCTCTGGTAATCGATTTATGGTTTTCGATGAGACTCCCAGGGGCTATGGCTCTTGTCGAAAGGGCGGTATTTGGGGTGAGAAGGGTAAGTGCAGTGAACCTGTTCGCGAAGAATAGGAGTGCCTTCATGGAAGGGCTGCTTTGGAGCTTGGTGTTCGTTAAAGAAGGGAGGTGTGCCAAACTATTGCGTTTTTGCGCTTGGCTCTATCTCTCGGGCTCTATTCATATGGATGAGAAAAGTGGGGATTGCTCGATGACTTTGTCGGTCATCGTGTCGTGCTCGTCTGGAATCTGACTCATCAGAGTGGGAAAATTTTCGGGAAGGAAGAAATCCAATTACATTCAAGGTATCATGTGGAAGACATTTTTAATCGTCATTGTGGTGATTATAGCGATTCTCGGCGGGATCGTTCTAGTTAAGGGACCGCAGTTTGCGCCGCCCCCGCCATTTGTCATGCCCCCCGAGTCGATTTCCTCCGGGGTTGCCGAGGAGATGGTTTGGGAAAATACCGTGAGTGCAGTAGGGACGATGAGAGCCTCGCGAGGGGTGACGCTTTCCGCTGAGGTTTCCGGCACGATTTCTGAGATCCACTTCGAATCGGGGCAGAATGTGGAGAAAGGAGACTTGCTGTTCGAACTCGACACCTCTGCGGAGACGGCCCAGTTGGAGTCGGCCGTCGCTTCTGCGGAGCTTGCCGAGGTCAATTTAAAGCGAGCGAAGGAGCTCCGGGCCAGCCGCTCGGTTGCCCAATCCGAGTTGGACACGGCCGAAGCGCGGGCCAAGGAGGCGAAAGCAGCGCTTTCGCAGATTCAGGCCCAGCTTGAGAAGAAGGTGATTCGGGCTCCATTCTCCGGCCGTTTGGGCATTCGGCAAATTGACTTGGGAGAGTACATCAATCCAGGCTCGCCCGTCGTGTCGCTGCAATCGGTCGATCCGATGTATGTCGATTTTTCCCTGCCGCAGCAGCAGTTGAGTAAAGTCAAGAGCGGTTATCAGCTGCGACTGACGATCGATACGTATCCCGATAAAACATTTTCAGGGGTGGTTGAGGCCATTGATCCTGAACTGAACCTAAGCAACCGGATGTTCCGCATTCGCGGCGCTCTCAGCAACAAGGATGGCTTACTCGTGCCCGGCATGTTCGCTAACGTAGAAGTGGTGCAGCCCGAATCTACGACAGTCGTTGCGGTTCCGGGAACTGCGGTCTATTACCAAGCCTTCGGTAACACCGTTTTCGTGATTAAGAATTCCGACCAAGGAAAAACGGTGGAGCAGCGTTTTGTCAAAATCGGGCAAACTAAAGGAGACTACGTCTCTATTGTTGAAGGAGTGGCTGCGGGTGAGGAGATTGTCACCGCAGGAGCGTTCAAGCTTTTCAATGGGCGTTCCGTAGTCGTGGACAACTCGAAAGCGTTGCCCGTCTCTCTCAATCCTACTCCAGCCGACGCATAGTTTCGATCTAACGAAATATTGGTATGAGCGAAACTATGAAATCCATTACGGACATCTTTATTCGGCGGCCGGTCTTGGCAATTGTGGTGAATCTCATCATTATCATTGCGGGCGGGCAGGCGATCTACAATGCGACTTCCGGATCGGGTGGTTTTACGGTTCGCCAGTATCCGCAGAGCGAAAATGCGCTCGTGACGGTCACAACGGTCTATATTGGGGCCGACGCGGACCTCGTTAAGGGATTCGTAACCACGCCTCTGGAGCGCGTGATCGCCGCAGCGGACGGAATTGACTACATCGAATCCAGTAGCGTGCAAAGTCTCTCGACAATATCGGTTCGGCTGAAGCTCAATGCAGACGCCATCAAGGTGCTCGCGGAGATTTCCTCAAAAGTGGATCAAGTCAGGGGTGACTTGCCGCCTGAAGCGGAGGTGCCGATAATCAATATCGAAACAGCGGATACGCAATTCGCTTCGATGTACTTGAGTTTCAGGTCTACCAATCTGGAACGAAACGAAGTGACGGACTATTTGACGCGTGTGGTGCAGCCTGCACTAACCGCAGTCAAAGGCGTGCAGAGAGCGGATATACTGGGCGCTCGCACGTTCGCCGTTCGCGTTTGGCTGAGGCCGGAAAGGCTAGCCGCCTTCAACATAAGCGCGACAGAGGTTCGAGGCGCCCTCGCGTCGAACAACGTGCTGGCGGCGGTTGGTAAAACGAAAGGGAGCTACGAGCAATTCAGTCTCAGTTCGAACGCGAATCTCACATCAGTAGCGGAATTTCAGAATTTGGTATTACGGGAGGACAACGATCAGATTATTCGCTTGGCCGATGTTGCTGATGTCGAGTTAGGTGCTGAGAGCTACGATGCGGATGTTCGATTTGGAGGGGAGCAAGCCGTCTTTATGGGCGTTTGGGTCATGCCCTCTGCCAATTCGCTCGACGTGATCAAACGCGTCCGGGAGCAGGTCGATGCGATGCAGGATCGCTTTCCGGTTGGATTTGAGGGAGGCGTGGCGTATGATGCGACCGAATACATAGACAACGCTTTGAAGGAGGTTATCACGACCTTGTCCGAAACTCTGTTGATCGTCGTGGTGGTGATTTTCCTCTTTCTCGGATCCATCCGATCGGTCCTCGTGCCGGTAGTGGCCATTCCGGTCTCTTTGATCGGAGGGATTTTCCTGATGCAGGTCTTTGGCTTCAGTATCAACCTGCTGACACTTCTGGCGATTGTCTTGGCGGTGGGGCTAGTGGTGGACGATGCAATTGTCGTCGTTGAGAACGTCGAGCGCTATCTTCGCGATGGTCATTCTCCAATGGAGTCGGCACTGCTGGGAGCCCGTGAACTGGTGGGTCCCATTATTGCAACCACGATTACTCTGGCTGCAGTATACGCACCGATTGCGTTTCAAGGGGGGCTGACGGGGTCGCTTTTTCGGGAATTTACGATTACACTGGCTGGGGCGGTCATTGTATCCAGTTTTGTGGCACTGACGCTTTCGCCCATGATGGCCTCAAAAGTTTTGAAGGCAAAAGGTGAAGAGACTGGATTCAGAGGTTTCGTGAACCACTTTTTCGATCGACTGCGCGAGCGTTATCGGAAGATTATCGAGGGCACGCTAAAGGCGAGGCCGGCGATGTATTTGTTGTGGGGATTCCTGACCTTGTTGGTTGCCCCGCTTTACATCTTGTCATCAATGTCGACGGAGTTGGCCCCCACTGAAGACCAGGGAATCATTTTCGGACTTCTGAGCACTTCCTCAAATGCTACGATTGAGCAATCGTCCCATTTCGCAGAGCAGGTACAGGAAGTTTTCGCGTCGACTCCAGAATACGACTACTCTTTCCAGATAACTTTTCCCACGGGTGGTTTTGGGGGGATGATCGTGGAGCCTTGGGGCGAGCGAGAGCGGCACATTATCGATATTCGACAAAGCATCATTCCCCAATTGGGAGGAGTGCCGGGAATCACCCTTTTCCCTGTACTTCCACCAGCGCTTCCAGGAGGCAGCAATTTTCCGGTAGAATACATCATATCCTCAACCGCTGAAACGGAGCAAATAGCGGCGTTGGCGCGTCAGGTCGCGAACAACGCTGCCGCAACGGGGCTCTTCGCCTTTCCGCCGGAACTGGATGTGAAAATCGACGAGCCACAGTCCAAGATCATTTTCGATCGGGATAAAGTAGCGGCGTTGGGCATGAATTTGTCCGAGGTTGGAAACGATTTGAGTGTCTTGCTCGGAGGAAATTACGTGAACCGGTTTTCCATCGACGGCCGCAGTTACAAAGTGATCCCTCAGGTGAAGCGTACGGGTCGACTCGCCCCTGAAGACCTCGTCGACATGTACGTTAGAGGTCCGGGTGGCAATCTAGTGCCGCTTTCAAGTTTTGCGACGATAGAGAACTCGGTTAAGCCGCGGAGCTTGAACCGATTCAATCAGCTGAATTCCGTCAAGATATCTGGTATTGCGATGGCTCCTTTGGATACGGCGTTAAAGGTTTTGGAAGAAGAATCCGCCAAGGTGTTGCCGAGTGGTTACGCGATCGACTACGCGGGAGAGTCGCGTCAATTGCGAAAAGAAGGGAGCAGCTTCTTCCCGATGCTGATGTTGGCGTTGGTATTGGTATTTCTAGTCCTTGCCGCGCAGTTTAACTCTTTCAGAGATCCGCTGATTATTATTCTCGGTTCCGTGCCGTTGGGTATGTTTGGAGCATTGCTGTTTACTGCCCTGCGTGCTCCCGGCGACCCATGGACCCCGCACTGGACTTGGGGATGGACGACTTCCTGGAATATCTATTCGCAGGTTGGGATGATCACTTTACTGGGATTGGTGACAAAGAACAGCATTCTCATTGTCGAGTTCGCTAATGTATTGCAGATACGAGGACGGAGTAAGTTGAAAGCGGCCAGCGAGGCGGCTGCGACGCGGTTGAGACCTATTCTAATGACCTCGGCGGCTACCATCTTCGGCCATATGATGCTAGTGTTTGTAACCGGGGCGGGTGCTGCGGCACGAAATTCGATCGGCTTGGTCCTAGTCGGAGGAATGGCGATTGGGACACTCTTCACGCTGTTTATCGTCCCATCGCTTTACATGTTGCTAGCCAAGAATCATCAGAATGACAACGTGGAGGTATCGGCATGAGATTAGCGAAAATGACTTTCTCCAGAATTCGTAGGGCAAGCGCTTGCGCTGTGCCGCGTTTGATGGGTATTTTGGCGATACGCGGCACAGCGCCAGCGCTGGCCCTACAATTTGGCATTTTGATATCCGCATTTTTGAACAATACTGCGAGCGCCCAAGAAGAACTACCGCCTGAAGTACCAGATACCTTTGATTTGGATACGGCACTCGGATTTGCCTTGGAGAATAACTTCAATATTCGTCGAGCCATCGAGCAAATAGAGGAGCAGGAAGGAATCATCGTCGAAGTGAAAGCTCGGACGCGACCCACTCTTACTTTGGACGCTGACTACCAGAGATTGGATGAAGGTTTGAGCGAAGTGATAGAAGGATTTGGAATCGCTAGCGATAACACCTGGGGAATCAGCCTCAATCTGCGTCAAGCTATCTACCAGGGGGGCGGTATTAAGGCAGCATTGAAAGCTCAGGATTTGACGAGGGAATCGGTGCGGCTCTTTCTCGAAAGCACAATTATGGACGCCCTGTTGGAAGTCACGACGCGGTACTATGGTACGTTGCTGGCTCGTGACCAGATTGGGGTGGAAGAGCAGAATGTCGAATTGCTGCAAGAAACGCTGGAAGATGCCAAGAATAGACTGAATGCCGGTTCCGTTTCCGACTTTGAGGTGTTGCGGGCGGAAGTTTTGTTGGCCAATGCGAGACCTGCTTTGATTCGCCGTCGCAGTGCATTCCGTGTCGCCATAGACCAATTACGTCAAAGCATTGGTTACGGAAACTACCGCCGCGATTCCAATAATTTGGAGAAGATCCCGGAGTTTTTGGGAGAGTTGGAGTACCAGCCGGTTTCTTACGAGTTAGCGGATTGCCTAGATTTGGCCTTATCGAATCGATCTGAGCTCGAGCGTCTTCGTTTGATTGAAGAGGCCCGCGATGCGGGTTTGGAAATCGCCCGTTCGGACTACCGTCCCAGCGTTGACTTGATTGGGAGCTATGGAAAACGGAAGAGTAATTTTTCAGACTCTTTCGATGACGGACCAGAAGGCTGGACGGTCGGTGTGGTCGCGACTTGGGACATTTTCGACGGGGCCGCCCGTAAGGGGCGGGTGCGTCAAGCTCGTTCGCAGCTCGAGCAATCTCGGATTGAGCGAGAATCTCTCCGCTTAGCAATAGAGGTTGAGGTGCGCCAAGCAATGTCGGAACTCCAGGAGGCTGAAGAGTTGGTGAATGCTGCGGCCAAGGCAGTCGAGCAAGCCGAGGAAGCGCTTCGACTGGCGGATAGCCGCTACGATGCGGGAGCGATAAACCAGCTTGATGTGTTTGAAGCCCGGTTTGCCTTAACCGAATCCAGGACGAATCGCCTAGAGGCAAATTATCGTCACATAATAGCCGTTGCCAATCTCCGAAGGGCCATGGGCGAAGGGAAGCCGGTGTCGGTCGGGACGGAGTAGATCACTGCTTTCCAAGGTAGCGGGCGATCTCCGAGCGCCCACAACAATGGTGTAGCACGGGCTTCTCATCGATCCTAGGGGGAGTCGAATCAACAATCTCTTTCAACTAACAATAAACAGGCAGGATGCCTGTTCTACTTTAAATGGGCGCTCGGAGATCGACCGCTACCTTGGAGTGACGTTCTGCCAATTTGCCACGCGCATGACGTGCTCAAGACGATTCCATGCGAAAGGTTCGCAACGCTGCTCTCGCGGCGCGATCTACTTGGGTGAAGATTTGTTCGATCGGCCCTTTCTTGGACCTAGCCTGATGGCCTTTCACTTTTTCGAAGCGGCATTCCCGCTTGTCAGAGCAACTATAGAATTCTTGATACTGTTTAAAGTTGCTTAGG
>JAUHWE010000189.1 GCA_030424825.1 Verrucomicrobiia bacterium | reverse complement strand
CCAGACAGCCTGACCGTATCGAGTACTGTGCGTTGGCTTTGCGGATTGATTCGATGAGCTGGTCATAGTCGACCCCCTCGGGGCCGTATGTTTCCACTTCCTCGCGGGTTGGTTCAGCGGATTCGCGGAAGTGAACGTGAGGATCGACGCGTCCGAGAGCGATGTGAGCGGTATCGGGTAGCTTGACACTGTCGGTGGTCTTGGATCCAAGGCTGATTTCCAAAGGCTTGTCCGCGGCACAGAGGACCTCACCCTCCGTAATTTCACCTGAATCCAGATGAATGTTCCGGCAATGAAATCGAATCGTGTTTCCTGTTTTGCTCACTGTAATGATTGAATGCGGGAATGTTGTCGGAGCAAGCGTTGAGATGGGATTGGTTAAGTTTTTGGACGAGCGGACTGCCGCAACCGGGGAGGCAATCGATCCCTTCCAATGAAACCATTCTAGCGTGTGATAGGTTTTCTGCTTGCCTTTGAAGAGACGAATAGAACGATACCGCGTTTTGGACGCCGCCCTAGCTCAGTTGGTAGAGCAATTCACTCGTAATGAATAGGTCGTCGGTTCGATTCCGATGGGCGGCTCCATTTTTCAATTGTTTGAAGAGGAATCTCGAGAAGGGCGAGCCAGTGAATGGGCTTAGCTGGATTCGCTCTTAGATTAAGAAGTGGTGGGGTGCTGGTCCGGTATGCGTTTTACATTGAAGGACCCTCGCGGATCCTCTAGCTTCTGAAGTGATGAAACGACTCACTACCCCTATTTTGGCGCTGGCGGTCTGGCTGCTCTCATCCTGCGAAACGACGGATTCTGGATATGGATACATGGCAATTGGGCTTGATGAGGACTCGATCGTCGAGCTTATCGAGCTTTCTGACGAAGCGATCAATGAGCGTCAGTATGAAATCTACTCGGGACTATTTGCCCCAGGTTACCATTCGTTGGACCGGTCTGATAAGGCGGCGATGGTTCAGTCGCGTTTGGGGCGATACGAGTACCTTGAGATGGTGAAGGATGTCTTCAAGAATGCGAAAGAGGTTCTGTGCTATTCAACCATAACCGATATCGAGATTATTGAACCGGGAGTTCGAGCGATCGTCAAAATACAAGAAGACGGACTGCTGGACTATGAAGGTGAGCGCAGGCGAGTGGTTTCTATTTCCGAGGTTGAAGTCGGTTTCGAGGAGGGATGGATTTTCTTCGAGAGTTCTACCACGATTGCGAAGAAGGACATAAAGGAATGAAGGGGAGGAATCTATTGGGATTGGCGTTTGCGAGCGTTTACTCTGTGTACGGTCTCGCTGCAGAGGATAGCTGGGAAACGGTCGAATCAGTGGGTGAGCCTTATCCGAGGCACGAGGCAGCTTTTCTCGAGTTCGAGGACAAATTCTATCTCTTGGGAGGAAGGCGGATCCAACCCGTCTCAATCTATGATCCGAAGACAAATACCTGGACAGAAGGCGCTTCTCCGCCTGTTGAAATTCACCACTTTCAGCCGGTGCCGATGGGAGATCGCATTCACTTGTTGGGCGCAATGACCGGGCCTTATCCCAACGAAAGAGGCTTGGATCGAGTGTTGACCTACCTGCCGCACGAGGATCGCTGGGAGTTCACTCATGAGATCCCAATCGATCGAAGGCGGGGCGGAGCCGGTGCGGTCGCCCACGATGGGAAAATCTATATGGCCTGCGGTATAATCTTCGGCCACATCGGTGGATTGGTGAATGGGTTTGACGAATACAACCCGAAAACGGGTGAATGGAAAACCTTACCTGCCGCTCCGCACAAGCGGGACCATTTTCAATCGGCCATTCTTGATGGCAAGCTATACTGTGCAGGAGGGCGAACCACGTCAAAGGAGACAAACCAGGTTTTTGATCTAACAGTTCCGGACGTTGACGTCTATGATTTTGAGACCGGGAAATGGTCGGTTCTCGAAGCGCCTTTGCCGACTCCGAGGGCGGGGAATTCTACCATGGCCCTCGGGAAGGAAATTCTTGTGGCCGGGGGAGAATCGATTCGACAGAAACTGGCTCACAATGAGGTAGAAGGGTGGGACACGAAATCGAAAACCTGGAAGAAGTATCCAAGCATGGTTCGGGGGCGACACGGTTCTGGAATATTCTTGTGGGAGAAATACTTGTATACCTGCTCTGGTAGCGGCAACCGGGGCGGTCGTCCCGAGCTTACGAGCATGGAACGGTTGCCGGTTGAGTAGGGCTTGTTAGGGTAGGTCGGTTGGCTCGGTCTACTGGGTGTGTATAAATTTAGATATTTAGACTGACCTGCTGGGCATTCGGATTTTTTCCAACAAAACGGATGTTGGTAGCGGGCGATCTCCGAGCGCCCACTGAGTATATTCGAAGTTGGGTGCTCGGAGATCACCCGCTACCTTGATTTGGTCAAGGCCAATTCCTAAGCGAGAACCTATTCTGCCTCGTACTTCTTTTCGTACTTATCGCGCAGCTGCGTGTGTCGGCTGGAGAGATCGACGGCCCGACCATTGATGAACGCTCGCAGGACGTTAGTACGAATATCGAGAGGATCTCCATCGGTTATGAAAAGTGTCGCGTGTTTTCCTACCTCGAGAGATCCGACACGATCGTCGATTCCGAGAATCCGAGCCGGGGAAAGGGTGATCGCCTTGAGGGCTTCCGCCTTTGGTAGTCCGAAAGCCACTGCTTTAGCCGCTTCGTAGGGCAGGTTTCGTTCGTTTGACGAAGTCGGTCCTCCGCCACCGAAAGCGATTGCGAACGAAACCCCATTCTTGTGTAGCTCCGCAGCGATTCGAAACACGTTGTCGTAGGATTCCCAGCGACGTGAGGGAAGGGCATTTACCTGGCTGACAATGACGCTAACGTTGGCTTCTTTGATCATTTTGGCAGCTCTCCACGCGTCGCCGCTCGTGATCAATACCAACCGGATGTTTTCCGATTGAGCCCACCGTACGGCATCTTTGATCTCACGGAGTTTTCTCGCGGTCACAAACACGGGTATTACCTTTTCCAGTACAGGGGTCAGTGATTCCCATCTGAGGTCTACGTCGATTGGGCCGGATCCGTTTGACTTTGCTTTTTGATAGGCCCGAGCGTCGTCGAACGCATTCTCCAGTTTTCGGATGTTATCAAAGTACTTTTCGTCCGCTTTTTCCGCATCGAACAAGGGTTCGCTACGGGGTCGGAAAGCAGGTTCGGCAGGGGAACGAGGCCACCGAATGTGGACTCCAGCATCGGTCTCAATCGCCATTTCCTCAATCGTCCATCCCTCGAGAGCAATGATCGATGAGGTGCCTCCGAACAGGCCGCTGCCCACTTGGGGGAGTACATGGGAAATGAGAACACCGTTTGCTCGAGTTACGGGGATCAGTTCGCTATCGGGATTGATCGCGGTGGCAGATCTTGCATTGATATTGAGTATTCCTGATTCAGCGAAATCCCGTGTTGCGCGAACAGCATTGATCTCAACGAGACCCAAAGTGGAGTTGGAGGATATCAATCCGGGATAGACGTGCCTGTCCTTCAGTTCGATTACCTGGGTGTCCTTAGGTGGGGCGATGCGGTGTCCGATTGCTTTGATCTCACCGTCTTCAAAGAGGAGATCGGCATTCTGTAAAATATTTCCGGATACAGTGTGTATGGTTGCGTTTTTAAGAAGAATGGGTTGCGACTGGGGCGATCCGGGAGCAATGTCGTGGGCATTGCTCCACGAGCCAAGGAGCAGAAAAACGAGTGAGATTATTAGCGAGCGCCTCATTAGTGTTCCTCCTCCAAACCAGAGCAACTATAGTGATGCGTTCCATCGTGGTAGATCCAGTGTGAATCCGAGTGCTCGTGCTCGTTCCAGTCGGGCTCGCTCTCAGCCACTTCCGTTTCGGGGCGGTCATTGGGGGATTTGGGGTGGATGTTTTTCGCCTGTAGTGAAAGCGCTTTTTGCACCAGAGCATCCCGCTCCGCCTTGTCCTCTCGCAACTGGATTTCATGATCCTCTTTGTCGAATCGCTTTATGCCGTCTACCCAGGTCTGTTCGGCAGAGGCAAAAGTAGAAAGGGGATGGTCAGTCCAGATGACGAAGTCCGCATCCTTTCCGATTTCGAGTGATCCCACGCGATCTTCGATCCCTAGTTGTATGGCTGGATTGAGAGTGACAAACTTCAGGGCTTCCACTTCCGATAGGCCTCCATACTTAACGGCTTTGGCCGCTTCGGTATTCATGCGGGTTGCGAGCTCGGCATCATCTGAGTTGAAAGAGGTTAGGACACCCGCGCGATGCATCATCGTGCCGTTGTAAGGGATGGCGTCATACACCTCGAATTTGTAGGCCCACCAATCGGAAAACGTCGATCCTCCGGCATTGATGTCCACCATGGCGTCGGCAACCTTGTATCCCTCTAGAATGTGCTGAAAGGCAGCGACTTTAATATCCAAGCGTTGCGCCAGTCTGGCAAACATGAGTATTTCGTCCTGACGGTAGGAGTGGATGTGTACGTCGCGGTCTCCTCTGAGGATTTCCAATGTCGCGTCGAGGCGGATACTCTTGCGAGGCGGCGCATTGGATTCTCCACTGTGATAGTTTTCCCACTTCTGTTCGTAGTCCTCCGCCGCTCTAAAGTAGCTCTCCATAAACTGCTCGACACCCATGCGGGTTTGGGGGTAGCGCGTAGTGTAGCGGTCCCCCCAGTTGCTTTGCTTAACGTTTTCTCCAAGGGCGAACTTTACGCCGGGGCGTGCACCTTCAAACTTAAAGGCGTCCGCGTCCTCCCCCCATCTGAGTTTGATCACTTGGCTTTGACCTCCCATTGGGTTCGCCGATCCGTGCAATAGATTCGCAGTGGTTAACCCGCCGGCCAGTTGGCGATAAATGTTGATGTCGACGGGATTCACGATGTCCGCAACGCGCACCTCTACCGAGATGGCGCTCCCCGCTTCGTTGACCCCTCGACTCATCGCAGTGTGGGAATGACAGTCTATCAATCCCGGTGTAACGTGCTTTCCGGATGCGTCGATTGTTTGGGCTCCTCTGGGCGCCTTTAGGTTTTTTCCAATTTTATCGATTTTGCCTTTCCTGAAAAGAATGTCGGTTTCGGGGACGGTGCCATCGGGTCCGTTAGTCCAAAGAGTGGCATTCCTCACCAATAACAAGTCGGGCGACTCCCTATGGGAAACGCCAAAAGCACCTGCAGGATAGCGTTCGAAAACCAACTCTGGAATATTGGAGTCCTCATCCGCTTCGGGTTTGTCGGTATGGGAACGGGAAGTACGAATTGCGGACCAGCTAAACTCCTGTCCGTCGGCCAAGTATCCGGTTCCGGACATCGTTTCCGCTTCTACTGTTGCTTGAAGGCGGGCGATGGAAGCACCTTTTTGCCGTCCTAGAGTTTCTTCATTGAGGAGAAAGCGTAGTTCTTTTTCGGATAGCGTCAGGGGCACTTTTAGGTCACCGATCAATAGGCTGAACTTACCTGCCGCCTCGGCAATTTTAGCGGCTTCAAATGCATCGACACCATCCCATTCGAATGACCATTCGCCTTTGATGTCCCTTTCTCTCGCAGCTTCTTTCTCATAGTATTCGCCATCTATCCAGACGGCTCCGATCTTTGCCTCATCGTCCGAAAAGAGATTGCCAGTTGCGACTACCAGATTGGCGATTTTTCCTGGCTGGATCGTTCCGAGCCGGTCCTCAACCTGGTAGAGTTTCGCGGGTGCGGTAGAAAGGGCTCTCAGCGCTTCGGATTCTGGCAATCCTCTCTTGACCGTTGTGCGAAGACGATTCCAGAATTCTTTGGAGGGATTGCTGAGTGTATGCGTTGTGATGCAAAAGGGGATATCCCGACTGGATAGATAGGCGGCATTGGAAGGAGCGAAATCCCAGTGTTGCAAACGTTCCAAGGAGACGTCGAGCGACTGATCGAAGGTGGTGACTAGGGGAGTTTGGGGAAAGGTGAGTGGAATGACAACCATAGCGCCGGCGTTTTTAAGGATTTCAGCGCGACGATATTCGTATCCATTTCCCAGAATTGCGAAATCGATCGAAAATTCATCCGCGATTTTGTGGATACGCTGAAAGTCCAATTCATCCTCGGCTTGGAAAAGAGCGAACTGCTGATTCTCAACGATGGGATTGAGCTCGGAAAGGGCGGCATTTTCGGCCGGTCTCTCGAGTTCAAGTGGATTTTGCAAGTAGGCCTGATTGATGGCTTCATACCATTGGGCATCGTAGAGTGCCTGTCTTATCAGCGCGATGCTCCCCATGAGCGAACTTGGATAAGGGGCGCTGCTGGCATTGGGATCGCGACGGGCGGTTTCAAAAGCGACGTGTTGGGCGATTCTTGTCTCAATGGTGGCTTGATTGATGGGCTTGCCATTCAAATTGACGAGAAGTCCCTGGCCACGGAATATGCCCTGTCCTGGGAAAGTTGCTACGGTGGTGAAGCCGAGACCATTGAGGCCTTCAGCGTCCTTGGATTTTCCATTGTAGAAGGTTGCCGCGTCACGTTCTGGGGTTACGAGCGGGTTCCAGTAAGCGGGGCCCGGTTGTTTGGGCAATGGAGGTTGTGGCGGCGGCGGATTGTCCGCGTAGGGATCACGAGGTTTTGCTGGCTTGAGTGCCGCAGGCATCCCGTAGTGGGAGTACGCATCGATAAACCCTGGGTAGATCGTTTTTCCGGTAAGGTCCCAGACCCGGGCATCGTTCGGGATCTCAGCGTTTGCACCTACATTCTCGAAAAGACCGTTTCGGATTACGATCGTCGCATTTTCCAACGTTTCATCGGGTGAAACGACAACGGTTCCACCCACTAGGGCGTGCACTCTGGGAGTATTACTGTGGAGACCTGTTACGGGAATCGAGGTTTCTCGGGCACCCAGTCCCAAAAGAAGGGCACTTGAAAAACAAAAGATGCGGATCGCATTCATAGGGATGAATTTGGATGTTAACCCTTTGGGGATTTGAGATGGCGGGTTAATTGGAAGTTCAATCGATTGATTGCCGGACTAATCTAATTTCTGATGCCGTATTCGAGAACAAAATACTGGGGCGAAAAGGGAGCGAGGGGTTCTTTGACTTTTTCAATTTCACCGGCCGTACCGTGAACCTCCAGCCGTGTGACGGTGGCCAGTTTTTCTAGGAACTCACCCAGAAGCTCGCCGACGTTTTCCAGGTGGGCAAGTAGTCCTTCGCTCCCTTGGTAGCCTTCGCGGCAATGGATTTGGTTACCGTTGATGCTAAATCCGTAGTAGAGGCAGCTCGGTTCGGATTTTGCTTTTTCGACAAAACGTTCGAGGTAGGTTCGAGCTTCATCGATTTTTCCTTCAGGTACCGTGAAGTAGGGGTGAATGGAAACGCAGGTATCTTCAGTGGCCATGATGACGAGGGTTCAGTGATGAGGAAGAACGAGCTTGCGGAGGCTATGTGAGAAAGGCGAATTAATTTTGCCGATTGAGGATTTCGATTGTAAGGTCGCCACTATTTCAGTTCCACCAATCGCTCAACGATATCCTTGCCACGACGAATAGCCTCAAGGGGATC
The DNA here is from genome assembly GCA_030424825.1 of Verrucomicrobiia bacterium. Taxonomy (GTDB): domain Bacteria; phylum Verrucomicrobiota; class Verrucomicrobiia; order Opitutales; family Opitutaceae; genus Pelagisphaera. Next base: position 358 of record JAUHWE010000189.1, on the reverse strand, counting down.
GGGCAAAGTCGGCATCATTTCTAGGCTTAAAGTGCCATTGTAGCCGATGTCTTCGAGGGTCTTAAAAAACCGTTCGAGGCTTTCTTCGGTTTGAATTCCGTCCGTTAGCGGAAGGTGCAGGTCGCGTTCGCCATCATTGTCATCTAGGTGAATATAGCCGAGGCGGTCGCCTGCTAGCGGGAGAACATCGGCAGGGTCTTCATTCGATATTTGGGCGTGGCCCAGGTCGAATAGGAGATAGAGATTTGGATGCCCGATGTTGTGGATGAAATCCAAGGTGGCTTTGACGGTGGGCAAAATAGTTCCGGGAAAATGCTCGATGCCAATTCGAACACCTTGCTTTTCTCCCAATGCGGCT
>JAUHWE010000188.1 GCA_030424825.1 Verrucomicrobiia bacterium | reverse complement strand
TCCAGTGGCAACGCCTCCCAGAGACGGACATCGTCATAGCGAATCGACCCTTCTTTGCCCCTAGCTTTTAAATTGACTGAGACTTTCGGAACATCCAACCGCTCATTTCGCATCATTAGGGTCGGACCATTTTCGATTTGAGCCACGACTTCCGAGCCACGAGTCTCCAGCAACACTTTATACCAGCGGTCAGGTTCAATTTTCCAATCGGACTGTTGCAGAATCTGATCCTTGTCGCCCCCTTTCTGGGAGTTCCGGTCTTTTTGAAGCGCGACGCCAGATTCGGTTCCAAGAATCAGCCGGAAGATGTGCCCGGTAGTATCAGCGGTACTTCCTTCGTCAAATCCAATGTGGGCCGCATTCAAGCCACCAGTAATCATAACAGACATTTCCAATATGCAATCACGGGCTCCCGCATAAAGCCTCATGCTCGGAGTCGCTCCCGTGTGATTGTCGCGACTCGCCTGAAACGCTTTCGTTGACGGGATCCCGACAAAGGACCCGTCTTTAATATTCCATCGCGTTCCGTGGAGAGCGTTCCACTCGGATTTGACAACGGAGCTTTCAAAACGGTCCTCGAATAACTGTTTCCCTTTGGTCGAAATCAAAGGCTCTAAGCCACAAAGGCTTTGAAACGCAATGGTGACAAAACTCCAACTCGATAAAACCAGTATTCTATTCATTCTTTATGATACCAAAATAGTGCATCACTATCATTTCCACTCGTCGCTACACATCTCTAAAGGCCTCACTGGTGACAATCAGCTCGACCAGGTCCTTCAGTCCGTAATTCCGCTCCGCAAGCTCGCTCACGATGCGATCCACAACCGGTCGATCGCTGAAATGCAGTTCCCGCCCGAGTGCGTAAATGAGCATTTTCTCGACTAAGCACCGCGCGAACTGGTTTTTTCGGTCTAAAAGCAAACGCTTCATTTCCGTCACGTCAGCAAATTTTTCACCGTTAGCCAACGTACCCGACGTATCCACTTTACTATAACTTCTGCCGCGGTCATCATGATACTTCGAGCGGTAAGAGCCGATGGGATCAAAACTCTCAAGAGCGAATCCGATCGGATCAATTTTCCGATGGCAATCCGCACACGTTTCAACCTTCCGATGCTTTGCGAGTTGCTCGCGAATCGTAGTCGCTCCGCGAATATCGGGTTCAAGGGGCTCGACATCAGGTGGTGGTGGAGCGGGAGGGGTTCCCAGAATATTCTCTAGCACCCAAATACCCCGCATCACCGGTGACGTTTCCACTCCATTGGACGTAACGGTCAAAACACTTGCTTGTCCCAGTACACCACCCCTCGGCGAGTCAGCAGGAAGCCTCACTCGATTGAAAAAGTCAGAAGAAACGCCTTTGATGCCATACAAATCAGCCAGGTAGCGGTTTACGTAGGTGAAGTCGGAATCAATGAAATTCTCAATACTTCGATTGTTGTGCAGGATATCCTCGAAGAACAATCGGGTCTCTTCTTTCATCAAGGGCTCCAAGTCCCGGTCGTGGTATTGACTGAACTTTTTTAAATCCGGCGGCATCGATCCGAGCTCATTTAAGCGTAGCCAACTATCCGTAAAGTGTTTCGAAAATGCTCTCGCCTTGGAGTCCTGCAGCATCCGCAATGCCTGAGCCGCGATAGATTTTGGGTCATCAAGTCGATCATGACTCGCAGCATCCAGCAATGCTTCATCGGGCATAGAGCTCCAGAGGAAGTAGGATAATCTCGATGCAATGGTGAAGGGTTTACTTCCGTCCGGTTCATCGAGCGGGGTTTCAACGTAAAGAAAATTGGGTGAAGATAGCATCGCTTTGAATACCGTTTTAAGTGCATTGACTACGTCATCCCCAGATTCACGCCGCTCCTGATAAAAGTCTCGATAGCGCTCTACTTCAGACGGTATCGATGGACGTCGAAACGCTTTGAAGGCAAAATCAGCGATGATTTGCTCGATATCGGAAAGCGTTGTATCCAGATTCGATCCATCATCGAAAATCGGGAGCCATTCCGGCGTTTCGCGGCCAGCTTCTGGTCCATGGATCTCCATCCAGTGAATTCGCATCCTCGGCCCTTGATACACGTCGGACAAGTAGACTTCCTGGTTTTCGGCAGGTTGGGCCGCAACGCCGTCTCTCCAGTTGCTCGGGAGTACTTCCGGATGGTATACCGGCGCGATCCTACTGAGAACACCTTTGATAGGCCTTGGCCCATTTGCGTATCGGATCACGGGAACAAATCCCTCGTCTATCCAGGCCCTTATCTCATATATTTTCGCTTCATGATCCAGCAGGGGAACGGTGGCAACGGTTCGATCCGAGGCATTGTAGCGACGTCCTGGATACCCTACTCTAGGATCCGTCACGAGCACTTCCATCTTAATTGGCTCGTTCCGGTCAATTCCCAATAACTTTGGATCGTATGGGTGCTCACGATTAACACCCTCTGATTTGATCCGTATCGTGTAATAGCCATCTGCCGGAACGCCTTTATTAAAACGGTCGGCGTAAACTCTATCCGACTTGCGGTCTCCATGGCCCACATCCACGTAGCTTCCATCTACATTTACTTCAAACCAGATCTGAGGTCGGAAATGATAGGTCCGATCGCATAGGTCGTCTGGAGTGAACACTTCATGTATCGGGGATGTGTCGGGCTTGACCGCAATGGCTTTCTCGATCGTTTGGGACGCTGCCTCTAAGTACTGCTCGAGCAAGTAGTCTGACAGGATCAATTCTTCTCCCACATTGGCGAAACCTTCGAATTTCTCGTCTGGAGGAAATGAGTCCGTAGGATCAAACGACTCTATATTCAGGTCGAATAGATCACGAATCGTATATCGATATTCGTAGCGGTTAAGCCTCCGCAATAGCGGAGTTTCATCGCTGGCATGGCGTTGATATGCGAGTTCGAGCTCCCCGGTAATCCACGATACCATAGCGCGTAAATCCTTTGACGATGGAGGGGCCTCTTCCTCTGGAGGCATCTCGCCGAGATTGAGCATATCAAGAATCTCCTGCCATTCATAAGCGGTGTCGTCCTTGCTAAAATCAGTTCCGAGTGAGTCGAAACGACGATCCCCCTTTTGCTTTTCTGCGCCATGACACTGAACGCAGTGCTGCTCTAGAAATGCGCTCGGGTTGATTTCCGTATTGATATTCTGGGCATCTGAAAGAAGGCCCAATACTGACGATAATCCAAAAAAAGACAGGACGCTCATCCATGAAGAACGTAGAGGAAAACTTTGGTGAAGCCGCATTTCCTTGTGAGGATGCAGAGCAGATCGATGAGGTTGTTTAAAGTCAAGCCGCCCTAGCCGCAATAGAGCGAACCGGGAAAGCAGGCGCATCCCATTGCCCTTTTTCTCAACTGAATCCATCTAGTGAACCGGTGCTTGTCCCAAATTGGTCGATCTCCAATCCAAATCGCTGCAACATTGAAACGTACAGATTGCAAGCCGGAGTCTGACGTCCCGAATCCTTTGGATACTTCTTGTGTTCTCCATGATTAAAACCGCCCCCCGCTAGAATTAGGGGAAGGTCTCGATTCGAATGCGAGCTCGCATTCCCCATTCCACTTCCAAAAAGCACCATTGTCTTATCCAACAAGGACGCGTCATTAGAGATTTGGGTACGTTTTAGGTCTTCTAGAAAATGGGCGAATGCTGTCGTGTGAAATGTTTCGATGATTGACAGCTGGGCGAGTCGACTTTCATCGTATCCGTGGTGGGTCAGATAGTGGTAGCCTTGAGTGACACCGGGAAGACCCGAGTTGCCATTCCAGCCGTCTATTCCGCAGGTAACTATCCGTGTGGAATCCGTTTGCAGAGCTAGCTTCATCAATTCATAGAAAACGGGAACCTCCCCATAGAAATCATCTGGCAAAGGTCGAGGTAAACGGTATTCAGTTTTCGGTTTAGGCTTATGGAGCCATGCTTCTGATTGCTTTAGCCGCTTCTCCACTTCTCGAATGGAAGTAAAGTACTCGTCAAGCTTCTCCACATCGTTCCGGCTGATTCTCTTTTTTAGAGCCACTGCATCCTCTCCTACAATATCAAGAATACTGGCGTTCAGTTTATTGGAATCACTCAGACGTTTGCGCTTCGATTCAGCAGTCTCTAGAAAAAGAGCATCGAACATCGTCTCCAAACGCGTTATGGGAGGAATTTCGACGTTGTTACGCGTCCATGAGATACTGCCTCCACCGATACCAATCTGCAATGAGGGATAGCGGGTGTCGGAACCGACAAACTCAGCGGCTTTCTGGTCCAGAGTGATATTTCCTTCCGGCCTCCCTTTGCCATGTTTGGATAACACGCCAGAAAGGAAGGTATGCACTGCTTCATGTCCTCCTTTGACTCCTGGATGATCAAGTTGGGAAAACACGGTGAAGTCGCTTTTTAGACTAGCTAACGGCTTAAGCAGCTTTGTTAGCTTGTAGTTACGACCCGATTCCTCTGGGAAAAAATCGCCGGGATACAGTCCGTAATTCAATCCCACACACAGCATGCGCATGGATTCTTCAACAGGTTCGTTTGCGGCTCTCAAACTATTAGGAAGCGAAACGGATTCCAGAAAGGGCAAAACGATTGCGGCTCCGGCCCCACGAAGAAAATTTCTTCTATCAATGTATCCAGCATTACCCTTCATTAGTCTAGTTTCGCTTTCTATCTTAGTTCACTGAGGCAAATTCAATTCCTTCTTTGCCCACGGGATTCGCCGGTCATAGAAATCCGCGTATCGATCGTATCTATTGAAGGAAACCGCTTCCTTTCTCCAGGCCATTACCGCCTCGTCGTAACGCTTCCTCATGTCTTTCAGAACCTCCGGTGGCTGATTCTTCTGGACTCGATTCAAAAGCTCCATCCGATCTTCACTGACTTTGTATAATTCTTCCGTGGGGGTATACTCATCCGCTCCACAAGGCCAATAGATGTATTTCCATTCCTTGGTCAAGACCGCCAAACTTTGCGCTACCAGAGGTCCCCAAGCATTGATCAGTTGAAGGGATTCGTGGATTTCAGCCTGTGGATCGTCGTAGAGAGACATCAAGCTCTTCCCGTCCATCGAATTCGGAATCTCAAGCCCTGCGAGTTCGAGTATAGTCGGAGCGAAGTCTATGTTTCCCGTTAAGGCATCCGTTCGGTATCCCTTTCCGCTGCTTTTGTGGCGCGGATCGTAGATTATCAATGGAACACGGGAGGCCTCTTCGTAGGGAAGCACCTTCGAACCATATCCATGTGAACCACAGAAAAAACCGTTGTCAGACGTAAAAATTACGACGGTATTGTCGCTGACCCCCGCATCTTCCAGCGCTTCTCGTACCATCCCGACCGCGACATCGACTCCATAGATTTGCTGGTAGTAGACTGCCATCACCTCATCGTATCGATCGCTGTATCCCCATTCTTCGAAGCGAACGTATTGTCGCCCCTGCTTGCTTTGCAGGGCGAAGTGTTCGGAGAATTCGCGACCATAGTTTCCTGGCTTGGTAAATGTTTGACCCGCGTACACATCGTCAAATTGAGGATCGGGAGTCGTTGGACGGTGGGCCGCCTTAAAACTGATCGACAAGCAAAAGGGAGCGTCTGACTGGGAGGCGTCCATTATAAAGTCGCGACTAAATGCCCCGTACGAAAGGGTCGAATGCGGATATTCCTTTGCGTACTTCGCCATCGATTTGTTTTTCGCAGTTTCATAGAATGTCTGGCCCGGTCCACCACCCCAACGGTCGAAGTCATTCTCGGGCAGCCTCCCACTCCCCTCTTTGCCATCACCAATATTGAATCCAAACTTTCCAGCAAATGCGGTTTGGTATCCCGCTTTCCGCAAAAGCATAGGATAAGACTCGGCCCAAATCTCTTCTCGCATATCGCCATGCATGAAATTGGTGCCATTCTTGTATTCGTATTTTCCCGTCATTATGTTGGCCCGGCTCGCCATGCAGATGGCAGTCGTATCATAATGATGGTCGAAAACGACTCCCTCCTTTGCCAGTTTGTCCAAATGCGGAGTTTGAACGTCGGGAGTCCCATAGCACCCCATGGAATAGAGGTTCTGATCGTCTGTCAGAAGAAATACGATATTCGGCCGGTCATCCTTAGCCAAAATGTCGGTTTTAAGGCAAAGGAAACAGAACAAGGCTACCACAGAAATAGCGGGCCATAGATTCTTGATCATCACTTCTACTCTCTGCATGAATGCGCTCAATTGAATTTTTAAGAATGGTCTCGTGAAACTTCCCAGAAAAGTCGGCCCAAGTCGATACTCGCCGCTCCGATTCTGCTAGATCTAAAGATAAAGGAAAACTCAGGCTCCATCTATTATCGGTTCTACCTTGAAAAGCGAGTTTTCTGGACGATTTTTTTAGGCCTTACTCACTCTCTAAAGGGCGTGGGTGTGGCGAATCGCTTTTTTTGATAGTCAAATGTTTGAGGTGGCTAGGAGTCCCCTTTGATATCTTTTAGGTAGGGTATGGTAAATGTTGTGCAATGGATCGCCCCAAGCTTTTCGGCCATTATGTCTGAATCGATCCAATGAATGGCAGCTCCCGGGGACACCGATTGATAAATACGTTCTACTTCTTTCTCAATTGCCCCGATTTCTTCCAACGTTTCTTTTCCACGGGGCTTGTATCTTGGTAGCAACCAGGCGCTTTCGCCTCTACTGTTTAGTATGAAAAGGCTATTTAAGTAGGATCGATAGATCGTCGAGGTGTCGACATTCGTATCTATAAGTGTATTCAAATCTTCGTCGAAGTAGAGTCGGGTTAGGCTATCCAGATCCTCGTCTACGAGAAGGTCAATCGGTCGCCCCAGTACATTTGCCGCATGCCCTAGAACTCTTTTATGAACCAGTGACCGTTGAGGATCGTCCTTCCCAAGTCGGTGATACTTCAAATAGCTGACTCCGATTTCATCACAGATGGTTGCGAACAGTTGGAAGCGTAGGCGCCGCTTAACAAATTCAATATCTTCCTCAACAACAGGGAGCATGGGTACTCCGACGATTTTCAAGTGAGGTCGCTTCGACTTTAAATAGGATTCATTGGCTCTTCGAATTCCTTCCATTTCTGTCGCTAGGCGGCGATTGTAAGGGCTCGAAATCGCGGGTTGACTTTGGCTATTCGCCACGAGCACGGTGTTCTCATCAACGAGCTTTACCAGCAAATCCAAATGCTTAGCGGCGTTTCCGGGAAGCGCGTTTAAAACGAGAAGTTGCTTTCCTCCATAGTAGTCTCTGAACACTTCCTCGACTTCCCTGATAGAGCCGCCATTTTCGAGAAGCGTATCCTCTGATATATAGAAACTCCCCTGACCATCGGTAATGTAATCGCCTCCTTGCAAATGCAGAGGCGGTCGGACTATGTCGCTCAGTATTTGGTAGTTCTGCCGAATGAATTTGGTGACATAGATCGGAACCACTTCTGCGTTACGATTTGATTTTCTGAATACTTCGAATCCTTCAATGTCATTTTGTAAATCCGGTGATTGAATATCGACTGGAGCCCGATCCCAGGCGTCAAGTTCCTCAATTAAAGGACGGTAAATGTTGTCAAAGACTACAAGCCCACCCTGAGGGTTAAGTCCAAATAATGGGCCCGTGTCGCGAGTCCAGAAGCCACCCGAAAGACTTTTGATAAATCGAATTCGAGACAGTGCCTCATTTGACATGCCTCCCCTCTCAAGCCGCTTGAGAAAAAGCTGCACATTTCGCTCGTCCTGAGCACTGTGCAAGACCGCCACGTCCACATACTTCAATGAAGCGGTAATAAGTGACGCGTAGTAAGACATCACTCCCGGTTGGCCCATCGCCTCGCCTAAGGGAATTCCAACCACAACCGTGCTAATCGGTTCCCACTCCGCGATCGCTCTGCCAACAGGAAGTG
>JAUHWE010000187.1 GCA_030424825.1 Verrucomicrobiia bacterium | reverse complement strand
GAATGATTGTCTCCTGGGGTGATGGCATATTCGTGATCGATCCCCAGTTCGTTCATGACGGCATGGGTTTGCTCATTGCGCTCAAACAGGAAATCCGCGTCACCGCAGATGACATGAAACAATTTCAGGTTCCGGTTCATTTGCTTCACACGGGCGGTTTCCTTTATGTATTCTACCGATGGGGGCGCGGAACTGAATCCGCTGATCTGCGAGAACAGGTCATGGTGCTGAAATGCCATCGTAAACGCATGTCCGCCACCCATTGACAGGCCGGCAAAGGCGCGGCCGGATGGTTTGGTCTGTACATTGTAGTGCTTTTCCACGAACGGCAGGACATCGTTTACCAATTCCTTGGCGAATGCCTGGGTATTCTTGGGTCCGTAGGTTCCATAGTCCCGCGCCTCGGGGTCGACCGGATGCGCATCTGGCATGACAATTAACATTGGCTTTGCTGCATTCTGATTGATCAGCGAATCTAGAATGGAATGGGCCTTGCCATGGGTGGACCATGAGGCCTGGTTGTCGCTGAATCCATGGGATAAGTAGAGTGTCGGCAGCGGCTCTTGTGTCACACCGTAGTTGGGTGGCGTGTACACGACCAGTTTGCGCCAGGTTTGCAGCGAATGGGACCAGTAGTCATGGGTGTGCAAGGTGCCATGGGGGATTTTCTGCAGATCCCAGTGGGCGGGTGGGTCTGAATTGATATGCAGGATACTGGAATTAGGCCAGCGCTGCGGCTTGATGGCAGGGTTGCGTGCATCGATGGTGCGCAGCTTGTCGACCATCATTCCATATTCCCAAATCCCTGCCGGCACTGGTTCCGGAGTGGTGCCCTCCCATAGGCCCTTTTCGCCCTTGGTCAGTGGTATTTGCCCATCGGCCCATTGGCCTTTGATGGCGACCGTGTCCGCGTTTGGCGCGGTGATTCGGAAAGTGACCCGGCCATCGTCAAGGATCTCCGGAGAGACCTGAGCGATGGCACTAGAGATTGCCAAATTTATGGTGAGAATAGGAAGCAGGTATCGAAACATGTGCGTGGGTAGAAACTACGATATGGTTTTTGGCAGGAAATGAATGGGTCTCTTCGTTCGGTACAACTGTCCCGATTTGGGTTAAGGGGTAGTGCAATTCTTCGATTATTGTGCTTCGTGAAATTCTATATGTCTACTTGCAATTTCCTTGGCAGTAGATGATCGATTCTTGCCATAGACTTGGAAAACGTTGCGGACCTCGTTGGAGATGCCGTTTACTTCGAATGAGAAAAGGACAGTTTTGCTTTCTGTACCGATCCTCGAAGATAGGTCAAGGTGTATGGATGGATCCCTTTTTCTAAAAGCGCCTTTCCTTGGGTTGCGCGGATGCCATTTGACACCGATTCATTGTCGACTACTACCGTATCGTGAAGGCGAAGAATAGCGCCTCCATCCGACTCGACGTTGAATTTATATTCCCCAGATGTTTCAATGGTTACGAAGCCTTTGAACTCTGCGGCTCCTCCTTTTTCGATATTCAGTTTGGAAACATCTATATTGGGCGATGATCCACTTTTTGCTTCTTCGAGGCCAAAGGTTTGAGGAACCCAATTAAAGGGGCCTTGGTAAATTTTCCATTCTACGCGCTCAATATTTCTATCTGTGTCGATTCCGGGGATGGGAGCATTGTCGTAAGGACGAGGAGCGCTTTCACTTGGACGACGAATTTGTAGCACTCGATCCTTCATTCGCTGCTGGAGCTTGGTGAAGTACTCATTGCTTCCTGAAAGATCCATGCTTTCACGCACGTCATTGTCGACATCGAAAATCATGAAGTCATCCGCGTGGCTTTCAATGCCTGTACGGATTCCTTTGTATCCATCTACGAATACAACCTGCATTTGCTGGCGTACTCGATCCTGGTGGTACGCGTCGAATTCAGCATAAGCGGGGGTGTTACGGGTGTTCAGGTACTCCACATACACAGTGCTCTCGCGAGCGGCACCCTCGCCAGTTAGAAAAGGGAGCAGGGAAACGCCATCTGAAATGGCAGGCGCAGCTAACCCCGACACGTTGGCCAAAGTGGGTAGCCAGTCATGAAATTGGGAAGGGGTGGAGTTGATGGATCGCGCTGGAATGTTTCCGGGCCATCGAACAAGAGTCGGCATGCGTATACCGCCTTCCAATACATCGCGTTTGATGCCGTGAAATGGGCCGAATGAATCAAAGGAGTTGGCATTGTAGGAAAGGCCTTCGATGTAACTTTCGCGATGCGGACCATTGTCGCTCGTAAATACGACCAGTGTATCGTTATCGATGCCGAGATCCTTCAAGGTTTGGATGACATCAGCGACCGAAGCGTCAATCCGGCGTACCATGGTGGCGAAGCGCTTCTCCTGCTCAGTCCAGTCCTGATTGGCATAGTCCGGGTGAATCCAGGAATCGATTGTATCCCCGATGGTATTGATCATTTTTCCGGCTTTGCCGATCCATTGCATCCCCCCATTTATGCCTCCACCTTCTGGGTACGGTGTGGAAGGAACGTGTAAAGCGGCGTGAGGAGTGCTGTGCGCCAAATACATGAAGAAGGGTTGCTCAGGATTCGCCCCTCTGTGTTCTACGATCCATTTCTTGGCAAAAGCGGTGAACAAGTCCGTAGTGTAAGAACCTGCCAATTCCGTATCCAGGCGTTGGTCATTGTGAAAGACGGGTTTACCTGTGCGGTGCAGCTCCGAGTCGCCTCGCGGATAGTCGTCACCCGGATATTGGGTGTGCCCATCGCGATGTTTTACGTAGCCGAAAAATTCGTGGAATCCACGAAGGGTGGGATAGGCTACCCATTGGTCTCTGTCGTACTTTTCACGATCCCCTCCAGGCAGGCCATATTTACCGACCATGGCGGTGCGGTAACCCGCTTGTTTGAGAACGGTTCCCAGATTGTGGGAGTTGGCCAGGGCTTTATCAAATTGGTTATCCCGAATAGGCTCATGTCCCTGGTGCCGTCCTGAAAGGAGAGATGCGCGAGACGGAGCGCAGACCGGCGCTGGGCAATAGTGCTGACGCAATTGCATCCCTTCTGCGGCAAACTGATCGAGCATCGGCGTAGCATGTTTGCGGCCTTGCTTGCGGTCGTTTTGGTAAAAGACGCCAAGGTCTCCCCAGCCCAGGTCGTCAACCAGAATGAAAATGATATTGGGTTGATGATGCTCCGCTTGGGTCATTGTCGGGCAAAAGACTGAGACAATGAGGAGCAAGGAAACCCAAAGGGATCGGAAATGAGAATAGTTCATAGAGTAATTTATTGAAAAACCGTGATTGAAAGTGGCATAGTCAGAATAGCACTTAATTGCGGAGACCCTGAAGATGTTGTTTCTTCAAGGGAACGGATTTCTTGATTTGAGTTCTATGATTCGAACTCATCGACCCTAACGTTTCTCGAATTCCTTGTAGAGCGGTGTACCTGAACCGCTGCTACCGCTCGCTATAGCGGCGTTGTAATCGGGAATCCATCGGCTGAGGTTCTGGATAAGGGCACGGTATTCGGGATTGGATGCTAGGTTTACGCGTTCGCGTTGGTCCTTGCGGTGGTCATACAACTCCTCCGATCCATCGTCGTAGCGAATGTAGCGCCAGTGTTCGGAGCGGATGCTATGGTTGTTGGGTCCGAATGTGGTGATCGCAGGGCGTTCCCAGACAGGATTGGCTCGAGTTAGCAGGGGCCTCAGGCTGACTCCGTCGAGCCCACTCTTATTAGGGAGCCCACAGAGATCGACAAGGGTGGGGTAAATATCGATTAGACCTACCGGTTTAGATGTCGGATGATCCGTGAGCAGATTGGGTCCGGCGATTATCATGGGCACCCGGGTGGATTCTTCCCAAAGCGTCCGCTTGGCCCAGTGCATTTTTTCGCCCATGTGAAAACCGTGATCACTCCAGAGAACGATAAGGGTATTGTCTGCAGCCCCGCTTTGCTCAAGGCCGTTAAGGACAGTCCCCACACAATGATCGACATAGGAAATGCAGGCCAAATAGGCTTGAACCATCGGCTTCCATTCACCGGCTTCCACCACCCAGTCATGTTTGGGAGCGATGTGGCCGAAGGTGAGTGTCTTGGCGTATTCGGAAAGCTGATCGCGATCTGAAGTGAGTACCTCCGGTAATTGCAGGGTATCCAATGGATACAGATCGAACCATTTTTGTGGCACAAACAGAGGGACGTGCGGATTGGAGAATCCAATGGCCATAAAGAATGGCTGATCCTTATCCGCCAGTTCATTCAATCGCTGGGCTCCCCAAAGAGCAGTCTGATAGTCTTGCGTGTCCTCATCTTTATCGTACCAAGGGCCCCAATCCCAGGCTCTGCTTCCCTCGTACGAGCTTAGGCGGTCTTTGGGCCTTGGTACTGGCAACGGAGCGGACACGATTTCGTGAAAGGAATCCGTTTCTTCTTCGAGAAATGGACCATGAAAAATTTTCCCGCGAGTGGTGAGGTAGTAGCCCTGACGTTTGAAGTACTGGAACATCGTTTCCGCATCCGCATTTTCTGAGCCCCCTCTCAATCCGGGTTGTAGAAAATAGATTCCGGTTTTCGAAGGTAGCAGTCCTGAGATCATGCTGACCCGGGCAGGGTTGCAAATTGGCGCCTGGCAATGGGCATTCGTGAATACGGTTCCTTGCTCTGCGAGTCGATCCATGTGCGGCGTCTTCGCTTGGGGATGTCCCCCGTAGGCTCCAATCCAGTCGTTCAAGTCGTCGATGGCGATGAAGAGGACATTCAGGGGTTTGGCCTGAAGGCAGAGGAGCTGAGAGGCTGCGAAAGTCAGCAGGCCGCAGAATACGAGACGTGAGGGATGCATAATCTATTTGTTATCGATTTTAATATTCCAACCGGTTTAACTTCGAACCCATCATGTTGTCCACCAAAAGAGTAAGGATTCCAGCAGTGCTCGCGTTTTCTATTACGCTATCGGTTAAATTGACTAACAGCAGGAGGGAAACTCCGCCGTTGTTCACCCAGTGAATGGAATTGCCCCGCACAGTGGGGTACTCCGTTTGGGATTGTGGGTACTTTAGGGAAACCCAATCTATTCTGCTCTCGTTCTTTTTTGAAACTTACCTCGATCTCTGAACGTATTCGACATTACCTTTCTAAGAGCATGTCTAATAAATCAGGCTCGGAGAGGGGTGAGCGGGACTGCAAACGATCGTGCGGAAATATCGCGGATTTAGCCGTCTCCTGTAATTGACCAAAAATTGGAAAATCAATCTTTTAGAATCCTCCCAAGAATGAGACCGTCCAGGCATCGTATAATGAGATTCCACTGCACCCTGCTTCTCGCAGGATGCTTCGCTTCGTTGAGCGAGGCAGCTCGTGTTATTATAAAGGCAGAGGCCAGTGTTAACTATGAAGAGCGGCATGGAATCATTAGCAAGGAAAGCCCGGTCCGCTATCATTTTGTAGAAGGAAAGTTCTTCAAAGGCCACGCGAATGACAAAAGCCTGCGTAGCGTAAGCTTTTACGAAATCGCTGAGAACTTAGCGGCCCACCTTTCCAAGCACAACTATGTACCAACGGGCCATGCCACGGATAACGACGTTATGATCCTGGTGAATTGGGGCGTGACAGCGGTGGAGGACAGTTTCGAGGAATTCCATGGGATCGATTCGGATGAGGAGTTTGACCAGATGTTTGGGTCGCCGGTGGCCTCGGAGTCTTCGGAAGGAGAAACGGAAATCACCTATGACGTGACAGCGTCTCCAAATTGGAGTGCCGTGGGGCTGCAATCGAATTCCCAGATGCTGGGCTTCTGGGAAACTATGCACGATGGCAGCCTCATGCCGAGCGAACATCATGAGCTCCAGTCTTTGTTGAAAGAAGAACGCTATTTCATCGTTGTGATCGCATTTGACAATAAGAAGTACCAGAAAGGGGAGAAGGAGATTTTGTGGAGCACGCGCTTCAGTATGCGTGCCGGAGGAATATCGTTTAACCAAGCCTACGCTGAATTAACGGCGACCGCCAGCGATTACTTTGGCAGAGAAATGAAGGGACTTACCCGCAAACGATCGGATGACCATAGTAAGGTTGAGTTCGGAGATATCCAAGTGCTCGATACGGTGGACGAAAAATCGAGCCGGAAGTAGGGCGCGAGGGATCCACCTCAGAGGTGAGCTACACCAATCGGTGGGGCGAGAGCGTCCCCGCTCTGCCGTAGAAGCGGTATCGAATCAGTTAACACAACACAGGGCGATTGCTCTAGTTGAACGGGGATGCTGGCGAAGCCGTCCGACTGTCGTCCTGCCTTTGGGTCGCGCTGATTCTGATCTTAAGACGACGAACGCGCGGAGCCCGATAGGTTTCGCTCAAAGGGGTATCTGTTTCAGCTAAGATTCTAGAACGCCTTTTTCGTATACGAGAACGCCTTAAATCGCATGTCATTTTGATGTGACAATAACGCCCGTTTGCATTTGCCTCATTAGCACGAAATGCATGGCTAGGAACTTTAGCCTATTTGAGCCGCGATGGCGGTATTGCACAACCTTAGTACCTAAGATGATCAACGACACCGCTAAAATAGTTGCCGCTAATTTGATCGAAGGGTCGCATCTCGGATACAACGCAAAGTGTTTCGATAGCCTGGGAAATGCCTGCCTAAACCGCATGACAACCGAGATTATGAGGAAGGTCAGCCCAAACCCCGTGTCACGCTCGACCTCTAGTTTAACCTTATTAGAACGATAACCAGCTATTTACCCGTGAAACTCGTCGTAGAAAAGCCATCCCCTCTCGCCGCCACGGAACTCGTGGTTTGTGAGAAAGTAGAAGGCCGAGACTTTGGATGTGTCTGGCACCATCACCCTGAATGCGAACTTATCATGATCAATCGAGGGGGCACGGAACGGTGGGTCGGGGATAAGCTCACGCCGCTAAATCCCGGTGAGATCCTATTTATCGGTTCCGGAGTGCCCCACGATTTTCGCAATACGCCTACAGGGAAGGGAAAAACGAGAATGGTTGAAGCGCTCGTGATCCAGTTTTTTCCTAACCTTTTGGGGGAAGGCTGGCTGCAATGCCCCACCATGGAGCCCGTTCGAATGCTTTTCGATCGGGCAAGCCGCGGGTTGGAAATCACCGGCAGCACACGTGCGAAAGTGGGGCGACAAATGCGGCAGATCTTCCAGATCTCAGGACTTCCACGCGTCGCCAAGCTTCTCGATCTGCTCAATGGGCTTTCGCAATCGGAAGAATTGAAGGAAATCGCTTCACCTGGATTTCAATTTTCAGCGGAACGGTCATCCGCGGACCGAATAAGCAAAGTTTGCCACTATATTGAGAAAAACATTACACAACCTATACTAGTACCCAAGTTGGCGTTGAAAGTGGGGCTTAGCGAAAGCGCTTTTTCCAGACTTTTCAAGAAGTGTACGGGTCGAACGGTTCCACAGTATGTCAATGAGCTCCGAATTGGCTGCGCCTGCCGGCTTTTAGCCGAAACCGATCTAACCGTCGGGGAAATCGCAGCGGCCTCCGGATACCGGTCTTTGGCCAATTTTCAGAGACAGTTTCACAAGTATCAGAAGCGTTCTCCGCTCACCTACCAAAAAGCGGTACGGGGCACTGGTGTGGGCTCAGTCTACACGCTTAATTCCTAACCGCATATCAAATCAGAATGAAATCGAATCGACGCGCATTTTTAAAGGCATCCGCCACATTTATCGCCACTGCTCCTGCCCTTTTGAGGGGAAGGAACCTCAACTCAAAGCTGCAGATCGCTTCAGTGGGAACCGACGGACAAGGCTATGTGGACATTTCTAGAATGGCGGACCACTCCAATGCTATTCATGTCGCGTTTTGCGACGTTGACCTCGCTCGAACCCAAAAGGCTCTCGATACTCAGCCTGGAGCAAAAGTGTACCAAAATGTTAAGGACATTTTTAGCGAG